>CALFYH010000035.1 GCA_937952155.1 uncultured Saprospiraceae bacterium | reverse complement strand
CTGCTTTTTCGGTAATATTCTCAAATTTCAAATTTCCCTTATTGAGATAAAGCTGATCTGGAGTTTGATTTCCTGAGAAAAAAATGTCATCAAGTCCATCATTGTTGATATCGCCAGTAGCTACTCCAGCACCATTATAATAATAAAGGTATTCAATGATATTGAGATCATTTCTATCAACCAATTTATTGGAAAATGTGATGCCAGATGAATCACTTTCCTTGGCCATAAAAATACTATTTTCTTCTACGCTTTTGTCCTTATTACAAGACAAGACTAAGATTAATACAAAAATAAAAATGCTTAATTTATTAACAGACATTGATTCTATTTATATGGAAAGTTATCAGTTGAGTTCCTTTTCCGATTTTGAAATTTTATAACTTAGGACGGAATCATTATTTCTAAAAATATGCAATGATGATCCATCAAAGATTATTTGTCTTATTTCTCCTTTTACCGAAAATCCATAATCTAAACTTCTGTCAGTCAATCCACCTTTGCCATCATTGATAAGGATATGCCCATACGAAGCATCAT
This sequence comes from uncultured Saprospiraceae bacterium, assembly GCA_937952155.1. Lineage (GTDB taxonomy): Bacteria > Bacteroidota > Bacteroidia > Chitinophagales > Saprospiraceae > OLB9. The sequence continues at coordinate 8,118 of CALFYH010000035.1, read as the reverse complement.
ATCTACCCATTTCTGGCTGTACACCAAATAAATTGCCACCCATGATGATATCGACAAAATTATCACCATTTACATCCATGGTTTCTATTGCAAACATCGGACTATACTGCACCGTAGAAGGAAGAATTACTTTATGAAAACTAAAATTGCCATCATTTACGAATATAGCAGATCTAAGCTCGTTTGTTTCCATGGTGACCATGTTCTTCATTTGATCATTAGAAAATATTTGATTTATGTCTGCATTTTTAAATGACTCAAAATTTTGAAATTTCTTCTTTAGCATTGGCATTCTCGCCATAAGGTTGTGTCTCAACGCGTAAGGGTATAATTTGCCATCATCGTGCGCATTTGTCAGTACGGCCTCCGCATCTCCATTCTGGTCAAAATCATTGAACAATAACTTGATGGGATAATCTGAACTGGCCTTAAAACGACTATTTTGCCCATGGTTTCCAGCAATAATATCCATATCACCATCTTGGTCAATATCTACAGCTTTTATTACATTCCACCAACCTTTGTTTTTTTCTTTATTTGCGATGCTATTTAGTTTTCCTTTATTATTTTTAAAAATAGATAAGTCCATATATTCACCTACCACTACTAAATCTGCAATATTATCTTTGTCTAGGTCTGTAAATAATGCGTCAGTTATAAGCCCAATATCTTTCAACTCTGGACAAATTTTTTTTGTCTGATCTTCGAATTGCCCTTTTCCATTATTGATCAAAATATATCCTGAACATGGACTTCCATAGTAACCGATTTTGGTACGTTCGCCTACAAACAAATCTAAGTCACCATCTTGATCTATGTCTCCACTTGTAATGGCACCTGTACTAATTCCTCTATCTGAGATTGGTAATTTTTGACCAGAATGTACAAAATTTCCTTTTCCATCATTGATCAATACAGCATCATAAAGATATTCTGAATACTCTGATAGTTCTACGCCTCCACTAGCCAAATATAGATCAAGATCACTATCATTGTCAGCATCAAAAAGATGCGCTTTTATGTGCTCTGCTTCTTTCATTTTTTCGAAAACCTGACTAACATTTGCCTTTTTGTAACTACCATCAGCAGAGCCAAGTAATATTTCAGTGACTGATCCTTTTGCCCCAGGGACCACCATATCCTTGTAATTATCGCCATTAATATCACCATACGCCGCCACTGGCCCTCTCGTACTCATCATATGATAATTCAATCTTTCTCTATTGAAATCCACAAAACTATTTTCCACATGTTGGTATGGCATCACTTGGATTGGTTGGAAATAATTTTTTGTCTTTTCTTCAGGTTTTTCTTCGGATTTTTCTTCTGCCACAGCATCTTTCTCATGTAAAGTAGCCATTGTGCCAGATTGGACATTTTGCATTCGCGTGATCTTGCCAGATGGCCAAGATATTTCAATATTTACTTTTGTAGATTTGCCTATGCCAACATTTATTCTTGGATCCATTGTAGATTCAAATCCTCTAACTGGTTGATTTTCATAGAAATATTGTTTGCCATTTTCATCTGTAACTTTTATTCTCGAACCTATTGCTTTCGTATTTTTACCATCACCTTTCAAAGTTATTTTGACAAAATTATTCTTTGATATGGTATTAGCATTGTTCTCATATACAAAACACGGCATATTGACATTGTTTACGACGAGGTCTAGATCACCATCATTGTCTAGGTCGCCATAAGCACTTCCATTTGAAAATTCAGGAGTCAATAGCCCACTTTTGATATATTTTGAAAAAGAAAATTCTCCTTCATTCTTATAAGCCTGATTTGAAACAGGTCTAGAAGGTATGATTTCAATAAGTTTCTTATAATTTACTCCATCACTATTTATCATAGATGACATGATAGACTCATTAGACACATATTGGAGATAATCTTGGTCCGTAAGATCACGATAGATTCCATTTGCAATAAACAAGTCCTTAAAACCATCATTATCCATATCAAAAAATAATGCGCCCCAACTCCAATCCGAAGCTTCGACACCTGCATACCGACCTACCTCTGAAAATGTGCCATTCCCATTATTTTTTTGTAGCGAATTTCTAATGAATTGGTGGTAATAGCCATTATTGACATTGTACATATACTTATCCCAATCTTCAAAAGTGGTAACGGATTTGAGTCTTTCATATTCAGACGGCAGCATATCTGTTACAAAAATATCATTGTTGCCATCATTATTTACATCGGCAATGTCTGCACCCATCGAAGCTGCACTTGTACAACAAATCTGATTGACCAAATCTTCTTTAAAGGTCCCATTTTTCTGATTTATGTATAAATAATCGCGTTCAAAAAAGTCATTGGAAATATAAATATCTTCCCATCCATCATTATTAACATCACCGACTGTAATGCCAAGACCAAAACCAATAACACTACCATATATTCCTGCCTTTTCGCTAACATCTACAAATTTGCCGTTTTGATTTTCCATAAGTTTGTCGCCACCCAAAGAGTCCCTTATTGGTCTTTGATTTTTACGAAGGTTAAAACTGCCGATGGCTTGGAATGAATTATTGAGAATATATGCATCCAAATCTCCATCTTTATCGTAGTCGAAAAATGAAGCGTGTGTAGAAAATCCGTGGTCATTTAGCCCATAAGCTGCTGCAGATTCAGTAAATGTGAGATCGCCATTATTGATAAATAATTCGTTTTCTTTATTATCACCTTTCACATCACCTGAATTACAAACATAGATATCCAATAGGTCATCACCATTTATATCTACCATAGTCACACCAGTGGACCAAGCTTTTTGACCACCAGTTTTTGATTTTTTTGAAATATCTTCAAATTTCCAATTGCCTTTGTTAAGATAGAGTTTATTTTCATTTTGATTCGAAATCATATATACATCCTGAAGTCCATCATTATTGATATCACCTATCGCTACTCCGCCGCCATTATAAAAATTTCGATATTTGTACACATTAAATTCCTTGGTGTCTGTAAGTTTATTTTCAAAATTTATTCCGATCTCTTCGTTATTTTTCAGTTGAAATAAAGTCTTGTTCGCATCCTTAGATTTACAACCAGCAAGAATGATAAACACACCAAAAAACGATATTTTTAAAAAAGCTTTCATTACTTTTTATTGAATTTATAATTGAGATCTTCGATTTTTACGACCACGTCCTTTTCAGTTTGCTGGTAAATGGTGATTTGTCTGTTACCGTCGATTTTGGCATAAGCCTTAATATCCTTCATGCCAAGATCTACCTCCATGAATGGATTTTTGGGGTAATACTTTTCGTAAAAAGCCAATAGTTCTTTGATTAATTCATTGACATGCATGTCTTTGTTCCAAGAGGACCAAGCATAATATGAATAAGTCATTTGCATACCTTGCATTACATTATTATTATCAAATAAACCGTAAAAAAGGATTTGTTTTCTTTTCAAACTATCTGTAGCTGGATCGACTGGCTCAATGTATTTGGCCGTCATATTTCCTGGGCCTTCACTTATCAGTTTTTGTTTATTTAGCTCCCAGCAAGTTTTATAAAAATCATCACGTGTCTGCCCAATTTTCATCCCTAAGAAAAGGCTATCATATCTGATGCCACTTTTCAGCCCGGCTTCTACAGCTTTTGTATATTCCGAAGTGCATGAATAAAAAGAAATACATAGACTTATAAAAATAAAAGTAGCAAGACTTTTCGACTTCATATTAATTTAGATTATTGCAAACAAGTACTTTGGAGTTGTTAATACCAAAAACCAATTTTTCTCCAAAAGGCAAGATACTCCGAATCTGTCCTTCAATATAGAGTGGTTTTATGTTAAAAAATGGATTAGTTCGGCTAAAATCATATTTCATAAACCAAGCCATAGAGCCATCTTGGCGGCCAAATTGTGGTTTTACCCTAAAATGATTTCCTCCAAAAAACAAATCCACGATCTTATCATTTTGCCTTGCAAATATAGCATGTATTGACGAAAATTGCGCATCTTTAGGTAAGCTAACTTTCTTTAGATTACCGTTGTCATTAAGAAAAATAACACTTTGCAATTCGTCAAGATCGTAGATAGATGCATCTTTAAGAGATTCACGACCGAACATAGTCTCAATGTCTATTGATGCAAATTGTCGATAAGTAGCAAATTTCTTTTTTAGGCTAGGAATTTGGGAAAACAACTCATCCAAATCATGTATAGGAATCATTTTACCATTTTCTGATTTACAGATTATTTGATCTGCGCTTCCATTTCCATCAAAATCCTTCACAAACATTCTCAAACCATTACTGAAAAATGAATTTAATCCTTCATTACCTGCAATGATATCTTTGTCACCATCATTATCCACATCAATAGCAGACATTACATTCCATAAACCAGAAGTTTTTTCGGCTTTTGTCACTTTAGAATTTGCAAAATTACCTTTTTGATTTAATATGGTGTAAACAGGCATCCATTTGCCACCTACCACGATGTCTTCGTATTTATCTCCATTAACATCAACAAGAGCAATACATGACATCATTCCCAAATTTTTGGCGTGAATTGGCTCTTCATATCTAAATTGGTTATTGCCCAAATTGTATAAAATATGTATGCTTCCCGGCTGCGTGTAATAATCATTTTTCATTTTTTCAGCACAAACTACATCTTGTAAACCATCATTGTTCACATCAATAATCCCGACACCTGCTCCATTGTAAATATAATTGAATGTAAATAAATTTTCTTCAGTTGTCTCCTTTATAGTATTATTAAAATCTACACCAGTTACAGTAGAATCTAACAAAGTAAAGAGTTTTCCGTTAAATGAATTTGTCTTGTTATTATTACAAGAAATATTAGTAAAACAATAAATGATTACTCCTATGAATAAAAAATCAAGTTTAAATGAATTCAATATTATTGGTAATCGCATTATATTATTTTTTTTTAAAAAAGTAATCTTGTGAAATATTAAAAAATTTATAAGTTACTTACTGTTCAAACTCTCTATACGTTGAAAAGAATCCATTTTAGCATAATATCTTAAAGAGGCTGCTTTGATTATAGCAAATTCTCGGGGTGATCCCGGTCTAATAACACCTAACATAACTTTACCATTTTCGTTGGCATACATATCCATTAAATTCTTAGTCTGATAAGTAACTTTAGCGATCTCTTCTCTACTTAATAATTTCCCATCTTTATCTTTTATTGGAAAATCAAATGTAAACCGAGGATTAGAACCTAAGATCATCATTTTTTCAAAATCCAATCTATGTAAAGTTGGATCAACAAATGACGGAATTTGGTATTCGGTAGTATCTTCCACTACTTTTGAAGGATCAACTACCCCGGAATCTGAAGTACTATTTTGTAATTTACAACTGCTTATCAAAAAAGCACCTAATATAAATAATAATAAATAATTCTTCATCGCGTATATACTCATTAGTTTTGTAAAAAAAGTTGTGTTACCCAATTATTATTAGCAACGAGGATCATTGGTTTACCCACAAATGTTTTATTAATAGCTAAAATATTTTTTACATCACCAGGCATATTTATCCCTGATTGAGTAGGCGAAACATCAACAAAACTTCCGTCCTTATTTCCCTTGAGCAGGATACCAATACTTGCATCTGCTCGACCTGTTTCAATCTCAGAAGTAAATAAATTACCACCAACGACCAGATCTGGAATTTTGTCATTATCAAAATCCTGCCATATGATACCATTAATGGGTGAAATCTGTGCTCTGTTGGGTAATTTTTTAGATTCAAAATGACCATTGCCTTGGTTTATTAAGATAACACTTTCAAAGCTATTGGCTTCATAATGCAAGGCATCCTTAAGTAAATCTCCATAGACTTGTTCCAAGGTAGAAGAACCAAATTCATTATATGTTTTAAATTTTTCTGATATCAATGGAAGTTGTTCACTGGAACATTGTTTTCCACGAACCGGAAATAAATTACCATCTTTTTTGTATTGCCCTAAAACAATATCCGATTTACCATTATTATCAAAATCACCTGCATAAACCTGAAATGGATTAAGCAATGAAGTTTTATACTTATAATTGGTGCCTAAATTACCGATTACAAAATCCATATCGCCATCATTATCAAAATCATTCATTGCAATTCTATTCCACCAGCCTGAAGTTTTATCTAATTGATATTCCTTTGTTTGATTAACTAATTTACCATTTTGATTGATCATTACAGTAATTGGCATCCATTCACCAACAATAACCAAATCCACATTTCCATCTTTGTTTAGATCGGTCCATGCAGCATCAGTAACCATTCCGATATTGGATATATCACTACTCCATAGCTCACTTGCATCTATGAATTTACTACCATCATTTTTAAGTAAATAAGATTTACCAGGAAATGGATATTTACCAGGAGATAATCTACCGCCAACAAATAAATCCAAATCGCCATCTTTATCAAAATCTGAAGCTTTAACACATGAGCCACTTCCAACAATCTTTGGTAATTTATTCGTTTTAATAAAAAGACCATTCCCATCATTTTCATATAATCTATCCTGATACATGCTGACATCATCAAATTCATTTCCACCACTAACAACATATAAATCTAGATCCCCATCCTGATCAGCATCAAAAAATAAAGCTCCTACATCTTCATATTTACTATCCTCTTCAAATGCTTTAATATTTGATTTTAAAAAAGTTCCGGTTTGATTTTGAATATATAAAGCACCAGCCTGACCTGTAGCACCGCCTACATAATAATCATCTGCTCCATCTGCATTAACATCTGCAACTGCAATGGATGGCCCGAACTGTGACATTTTGTGGGGCAATAAAATTTGTCTTTTATGATAATCATCATAATCATTCTCTTTGTGTGTAAACTCATTAGCAGCAGCTCTGGTGACCTCGGTAAAAAGTTGGCTTTTATTCTCCTTTAGTTTATTTATAGTCTTACTATTTTTATATGATATGCTTAGTTCCTGATCCACTTTTACATCAGTAATTACTTGAGTTTTACCATCTATCCAGTCAATAGTAAGCTGGTCAATTTTTGTATCATTTCCTAAACCAAAATATAAATGATCATCTACACTAGATTGATAACCTCTTGTGGTTAATAATTCAGCATATTGAGTTTTACTTTCTGTTTTAACAGTCACTTTTGTATTCAACTTCAGGGCATAATTATCCGCAACTAGTTTGATTTTCAAATAATGATTATTCGATTTCTCTAATGCGTTATTTTTATATACGAGGGCCTTCTCATCTATATTATTAACTACCAGATCAGGATCACCATCATTATCCAAATCTCCATATGCAGCACCTGATGAGAACCCTTTATAATTTAAATTAAAATCTTTCGATTTATCTGAAAAACTCAAATCACCATTATTCAAATAAAAATAGTTTTCAATTTTTGTAGATTTTAAATCCTTGTTTTTCGCTTTTAAAAAGTCTACAACTTCTTGTTGACTGGCGCCATTTTTTTGCATTTCTTGAACTTGATGAGAGGTGCTTTTAATAAAATCTTTGTCCAAAAAATCTTTATAATATCCATTTGAAATATACATATCTCTAAAACCATCCATATCAAAATCTTCAAGCAAACAAGACCAACTCCAATCGGTATGATGCAAATTACTCATTTGTCCAATTTCAGAAAAAGATCCGTTTCCATTATTAAGTTGAAGCATATTTCTCATATAGGCATAATGATACCCGTACTTCACATATCTCCAGAAACGATCTATATCCATACTCGCCATATTTACCTTTTCTCGATAATTATCTTCAGACAACATATCCAGCACAAAAAGATCAGTTAATCCATCATTGTTAATATCTGCAGCATCACAACCCATACTACTTAAACTGGTATGTTTAAATTGATTGTAGATACCATTAGTAAAAGTTCCATTCTGGTTATTTATTAAAAAGATATCAGGCTGCTCGTGATCCACTGCAATATAAATGTCCGGCCAACCATCCATATTTAAATCAGAAGTTACACTGGATAAGGTCCAGCAATAGGATAACACACCAGATTTAATGGTTACATCTTCGAAATGAAGATTTCCCTTGTTTTCATATAAATGATTGGATTCTTTTAGATTTGGATTTCGAAA
>CALFYH010000034.1 GCA_937952155.1 uncultured Saprospiraceae bacterium | reverse complement strand
AAACGTAAAAAAAATCCAACACCTGTAAATACGCAGACTTCCAAAGATAGTCCTATTGTAGCTGAAACAGCAAAAAATTTCAAACCTAAAATTTTGCATGAACTCAATAAAGGTAAGGCAAAACAAGGGCAAACAATCGAAATAAAAAATCTTCTTTTTAAAGCTGATTCTGCTACTATTGACCATACATCCTATGAAGTTTTGGACGATATTTATGGTTTTTTAATGTCAAACGATGAAGTAATAATTGAGATAGGCGGCCATACTAACGGTACTCCATCAGATGACTATTGCGATAGATTGAGCACAGCAAGGGCTAAGTCAGTTGCTGAGTACCTTGTGGATAAGGGTGTAGATCCATCTAAGGTACAATTCAAAGGTTATGGCAAGAAAAAACCAATAGCAGATAATAAAACTGCTTATGGTCGTGCAAAAAATCAAAGAGTAGAAATCAAAATTCTTAGTCTGAATAGTTAATCAAAGTTGTTTTGATATCAAGTCTTTCACTGCTTCACCAGGCCGAGAGAATTTGAATTTATATCCCAAATTTAATATTCCATTTGGCTTTACTTTTGTTGAGTCCAATACAACAGATGACATCTCGCCTAATAGCAACTTCAAAGCAAAAGCAGGTATAGAAAGCAAGATTCCTTTCAAATTATTGGATTTCATAATATCTAGCATCATATCCCGATTGCTGATGGGATCAGGCACTACAAGATTATAGAGACCTTGCGCTTGTTCATTTTTTATTAAGGAATAAATAATTTGACCTGCATCTTGTATATGTATCCAAGAGTACCATTGCCGTCCATTACCAAAGTACTGAAATAATCTAATCGGTTTTGTCATCAACATCCTTGCTAAAACGCCACCTTTTGTACTTAATACCAATCCAAATCGAAGGATAATTGTGCGTTTACACAAACTCCCAGTTTCTTTTGCAGCAGCTTCCCACAAGCCACAACAATGTGCCAAGAAACCATTGCCTTTGTTACTAGATTCGTCAGCGAGATCTTCACCAAGATCACCGTAATACCCTATGGCAGAAGCAGATATATATGTTGAAGGTGTGATTTGATGCTTCTCAAGGTAGTTTTTGATGGTAAGTGCACTATTTACCCTGCTAGAAATTAGTATCTGCTTTCGAGCTTCTGACCAAAGTCGATCAGCAATACCTTCACCCGCAAGATTTATAATATGGTCAGGTTTGAGTATATTGTCTGGGATTGTTTGAGTCTCTGTATTCCATAGTACATATTCTACATTCGGCCTGTGTGATTTTTTAATCTTTCGAGTGAAAATAAGCCAATGGAATTCATCAGAAAATACAGCATTTGTAAGGTGATTTCCAATAAGTCCGTCTCCTCCTGCCAACCAGATAATCTCTTTTTTTATTTCCATGATTATAATATGTTTTGAAACTACTCAGGTACACGCCATTTCTTTATGAAAATTTAAGTTGGATAATATTCCACCCGAATGTATCTACTTTTTGTTTAAAAATTTTACAAATATACACTTTTAAGATTATAGAAGCATTTAAGATCTTTACTAGAATATTGCTTTACCCCATTCCCTCCTAAATAAAAATATTACGTTAAATTCACGTCAAACATTACAATTTGTGGTATAAGATAAATAGCTTTGTATCAAATAATGACCCATTTAAAATGAATACAATTAAAGTTTCTCTGCTTGCAATTATTGTTTCATTCATTTTTGCACTACACGACGCTCTTCCGATCTAGGAAAATGTTATTCAGATTAGAATAAAAAAGGATCCAGAACGCATAAATCCTATCAATTTTCCAAATCCAACAGCTAGAGAAATATATCAGTACATTCATTTGCCAATGGCAGATTATGATCCCAATACTTTGGCATTAAGCCCACTATTGATTAAAGAAATTCCTATAGAAATGGCCATTGATACTGGCAAGTACAAGGGCGGAATAGCTTTTGACATTGAATTTATTGACGAAGCAAAGTGGGATAATGGGACACCGATCACAGGAGACGATTTTCTTTTTACGCTGAAAGCAATAAATCTACCGTCCACCAATGCTGGAAAATATAGGGATTTCACAAAAAATATATCTGAAATCATTGTTGATCCAACAAACAAAAAGAAATTTAGGGTTATCTACGCTGAAGATTATATGCTGGCATTAGAGACAGCTATCAATCTCGAAGTATATCCAAAATATTTCTATGATAGCCTTGATGTTTTGGGAAAATATGAATTTCATGATTTCACAGAAAAGAATGCGGATAAATTAAATGCCGATAGCACATTGGTAAAATTTGCTTCACAATTTAATAGTAATACGTTTTCAAGGGAAAAAATCAATGGATCAGGCCCATATAGATTTGTTTCTTGGACAGCAGACCAAAATATCATCTTGGAGAAAAAACCTAATTATTGGGCGAAAGCCAAAAATCAACCACAATTACAGCAAGGCCCAGACAAAATGGTTTTTCATATTATTCCCGATGAAGTTACTGCAGTCACTCAGTTGAAAGCTGGTTCAATCGATTTGATAAATGAGATCAGTGGTGATTATTATGAAAATTTGGAACAAGATCCTACAATCAACCAATACTTTTCGTTCTATCATCCGGCATTGATGAAACAGTATTATATCTTACTTAATAATGGTGACCCTAAACTTAAAGACACCAAGGTCAGAAAGGCAATCGCCCATCTTATTGATACAGAAAATATACTAAAAAATATTGAAAAAAACAATGGTACCAAATCTGTTTCGCCAATCCATCCATTAAAAAAGACATTCAATTCAGCGCTTAGCCCTATAGAATTTGATATTGAGCAAGCCAAAAAACTACTTTCAGAATCAGGATGGAGCGACAGTGATGGAAATGGTATATTGGATCGAAAATCTGGAGGAAAGACCGAAGAATTAGAACTAGAAATTTTGATCTCAGGTCAAGAGTTGGGTAAAAAAATTGCCATACTCTTACAAGAAAATGCAAAAGCGGGAATAAAAATAAAAATAACTGAAAAAGACTTTAAACTTATCCGTGCCGAGCACATCAAAACCAGAAAATATCAACTCATTCCGTCTGTATTTTCGCAAGATTTACAGGCTTGGGATGATTTGAGCAAATGGCATTCTGATAATGATAATCCAGATGGTAGCAATGAAACATCTTATAGAAATCCAGAGGTTGACAAAATGATCGACCAAATCATTCATACCAAAAATGATGACCAAAGAATGGAATTGTACAAAAAAATCCAATCCATCATCTACGAAGATCAGCCTGTCATCTTTTTATATGCACCAGAAGAAAGAATTATTATCTCCAAAAAGTGGACATCTTCGGCCACTGTAAAGAGACCAGGATATATGGCAAATACGTTCAAATACGCTGGTGCCGGTATAAAAATCCCTAAATAAAGCTCGTGTGGTATTTTGTAATAAGGAGAGTAGCGCTGATTGTTCCTACTTTATTAGTTGTGCTTATTATTTCTTTTTTTATGAGCAAATTGGTACCAGGTGATGAAGCGGAATCAATGTTAACTCTTCAAGGTATTCATCCTGATAGCCCAAATTTTACATCCTTATATGAAAAACAATATAGGTCGCTAAATCTTGAAAAACCCTTGTTTTACTTTTCTATGGTTCCAGATTTTTATCCTGACAATCTCCGAGCAATCGTCAATCAATCAGAGCGAAATCAAATCAAAGAATTTTTGCACCAAAAAATAGATTTCGACAAGGCTTGGGCTTATCTCAATGCCAGAAAAACACTTTCAGCAAGTATTCTAAATAAACCAGAATCTACACCTGATACCTTGGGCGAAACGAAAAAAATGATTGGATCCTTTAACTTTGTCACTGATGTAACGACCATACATCATGAGTGGAAAGCAATATCACCCAGATTAAAAGCTTCGAATATTGATATTGCATCGATGGATGATATAGTGGAAAAAATGGTACCGCAAAAAAGTTATTTCCCCAGTCTCAGATGGCATGGTAGTAATAACCAGTTTCATCTTTGGGCATCCAATTTATGTGCAGGAAAACTTGGTACTTCGATAAAAGACGGACTACCTGTTTCAAAAAAAATAGCAAGTGCATTCAAATGGACACTATTTCTTTCATTGCTCAACTTATTAATAACTGTGCTAATTGCAATTCCCACAGGTATGTTGGCAGGATACAAACCTGGAACTTGGTTCGATCGCATCTCAGGTTCTTTTTGGCTACTGATGTACGCAATTCCTTCATTTTGGCTGGCTTCGGTTTTGATAGTATATTGTACTTCAGACAAATATAGCGCTTGGCTGAATATTTTTCCCATACCAGGAACGTGGTACATACCTTCTGGTCAAGGGTTTTTCGATACGCTTTTTCAATATGGGAAACAATTAATTTTGCCAATAATCTGCCTTGTGGCCAATGATATAGCACACATCAGTAGGCTTGTAAGAACCAATGTAGTCCAGCAAAAATCAAAATTGTATGTACTGATGGCTATGGCCAAAGGTGCGAAAACAACAAGCATAATGTTTCATCATGTTTTCCCCAATGTACTGATAACTATGATAACGGTGATCGGTGGGAAATTGGCTGCAGGTTTTTCTGGAGCCTTGATCATAGAAGTAATATTCAATATACCTGGTATGGGGCGATTGATGTTTGAAAGCATATTTAATGCAGATTGGAATGTAGTTTTTGGGATTTTGTTGATTATCAGTTTTATTACATTGATAACTATGTTGATTTCCGACATACTTTACAGTTATGTGAATCCTAAAATCGATTTTGAATCATGAAAAAAATCTTTCAAAACAAATCGTTTGGATTTAGAATCGCTGTTTTACTTATCTTATTGTATGTATTAATTGCCTTGATTGCTCCTTTTATAGCGAATAACAAACCATTAGTTTGTTCTAATGAAAATGGGATAGTTTTTCCAATTTTCGAACGGAATACTGACATTCCCAAAGATCATTGTATCTACGCATTGATACCATACAGCCCAGATGAAACCAATCTCTCTTCTGGTGTTTCGTTGAGCCCATTGGATCCACAAAAAGACCTAAGCCCTAGGTATCGACATTGGCTTGGGACGGACAAGTTGGGACGCGATGTTGCGGCTGGGATCATCCATGGCACAAAAGTCGCCATCCAAATAGGATTTATCTCGGTTCTATTTTCTTTTATTTTTGGTGTATCATTGGGACTTTTATCTGGTTATTATAAGGATGAAAACATCAAATTCAACATATTTCAAGTAGTTTTATCCAGCATATCCTTCGTCCTTTGGATGTTTTATATGGTATTCGAATGGCAATTTGGACACCTAAATTTAATTACTATTGTGATGTGGTTTTGTATCTTTTTACTTTGTCAATATGCGATTATCGTATTCGCTTCTAAGATTCCAACAAAAATAAAGTACCATTTTCCCTTAGATACCCTTGTAGTCAAAAGCATCGAACTCAGAAAATCATTTCCCGGGATATTTATCTTGCTAGCTTTAACAACCTTATTTGCCACACCATCTGTTTGGAATATTATCCTTATTATCACCTTATTAGGTTGGACAGAGTTTGCCCGATATGCGCGAGCTGAAACCTTGGCTGTAAAGCAAGAAAATTATGTTAATACTGCCAAAATCTTAGGGTTTAGTCATATTAGAATTCTTCTTAGACACGTCTTACCGAATATCATGCCGAGCCTAATAGTTGTCGCCTGCTTTAGTGTAAGTGGTGCCATATTGTTAGAATCAACATTATCATTCCTCGGTATTGGCTTGCCAGTTGAACAGGTTTCGTGGGGCAAGATGATGGCCGAAGGTAGAAGTTTGCTACATTGGTGGATGGTAGTTTTCCCTGGCATCGCCTTATTTATTATAATTCTTTGCCTCATTACGATAGCTGACTCATTGCAAGACAAAAGAATTGGATAGTGTTAGAAATTATTTGTTATACTCCTATCCCTTCTGATTTTCGAATGAATTTCTTTACACTTTTCGCACCTTATGGCCTTTTAGCGCATAATATAATATGAAAATATACATTGGTACCATGATCAGTAATGCTGGTTGAAATCCGATCTTTTGGCCCAAACTCGCATAAATAGGTGGTATAATAGCACCACCAGCGATACTCATAATTAAAAGTGCTGATGCAATCTTTGTATAACTGCCCAAATCTTTCAAAACTAGAGGCCAAATAGCCGGCCACATAAGCGCATTCGCCAATCCCAGCAAAGTGACAAAAAATACAGAATTGGGAATAATCTCAAAATTAAAACCCGGAAAACCATTTAGCCAACCAAAAATCATAGAAAATAAACTCGTATCTGTGACCGATGCCATACCTGCTCCTATCGAACAGATAATACCCAAAATAGCTGAAGCCTGTAATGCTCCTGATTGACTTATGTATTTGGGTATAAAAACGATACCGAGTATATAACCCAAAATCATGAAAGCCATGGTATATGATGTGAGCGTAGCTGCATTGCTCAGTTGGATGTCTTTGCCAAATTGAGTGAGACTATCTCCCGCCATAACTTCAACACCTACATACAGAAATAGTGTAATTACACCCAATAACACATGGGGAATCCTTAGTGCTTGTGGTATTTGTTTTATAAAATCATCCAAAGTACCATCGTGGTCATCTTCCACGTCTATTTTGTCAGGTAATCCAGAGAATTTCACAATAACACCAAATAGAAACAATACAATAGCCATCACAACATATGGCCCAACCAATCTGGAAGCTAATTCATTGAGTATCAAATCTTTATCACCACCAGACAGCGCATTGAGCTTATCATCACTGAATTTTTCCATACCGTGCATCACCAATGCACTCAAGACTAATGGACTGATAAATCCTGCAAACTTATTGCAAATACCCATAAAAGAGATACGCACAGCCGCACTTTCAGATGGCCCGATGATGGTAATAAATGGATTCACAGCCGTTTGCAATAGTGCCAATCCTGTGCCCAGTACAAAAAGCCCTATCAAAAATATACTAAAAATCCGAGTGTAAGCAGCTGGAATAAATATCAGCGCTCCAAAAGACATAATTAATAATCCGATGAACAGGCCGTTTTTATAACCAGTACGTCTTAAGACAAATGATGAAGGCAACGCCATTACAAAATAAGCTATGTAAAATGCCATAGTCACCAAACTAGCCTGAAAAGGTGTGATCTCGCATGCTGTTTGTAAAAATGGCATCAAGGCACCATTAAGCCATGTGACGAATCCAAAAATAAAAAATAAAATGGCAATTATTACAACTGAGCTAACATAATTACTGGATTTTCCTGATTCACGCTGCATAATGGGACTATATTTTGTTAATGACTTAATTGATTTTGGTGTAAATCTAAGGATATAAACTTTAAATTCAAAACACTAAATTCAAATGAATAATTTGTACAGACATTGGACCAAAACTAAATTGGAAAATTCTGAATTCTTTGAATATCTTTGTGGCATTTTTAACAGTATTTTATTAACAAGAAAGATAATCCTGCGTTCTATTAGTAAATCTTTTTTACGCCGGCCATTAATGATTTATTCTGATAGTAGCTTTAAATTGAATCATCCATATATTTTAAAGTTTGTCTTGTTCATAATTGTGATTCTCAACCTTACGGGAAATACAGTAAATCTATTGGCCCAAAACAAAAAAATATCCATACATAGCGAGAACAACCAAGTAATAGATGCGACCAACGAACCTGCAACTCAATATCTCAACGGTGATGTGAAAGTCTTTCATGGTGGCGCTTTTATGTATTGCGATAATGCTGTACTAAAAGGTGCCGATCTTAGGATGTATTTTAATGTAGTTTTACTGCAGAATGACACGATCAAAATATTTGCTGACTCTCTCCATTATAATGGTGACTCCTTGGTAGCTTATTTATATGGAGATATTATTTTGGAAAACGGTCCAGATAAAAAATTATACACTTCGTACCTTCGATATGATGTCAAAAACAAGATAGCCTACTACACCCAAAATGCGAAATTGGTAGATAAAACATCTACGCTCATCAGTCGGCGAGGTCGGTATGTTTTGAATGAAAAAACAGCCTATTTTTATGAAAAAGTAAAAGTAACGGACGATGATTTTACGATGATTAGTGATTCTTTGGCGTATCAAACGGTCACACAAGAGATGAAATTTCTTGCACCAGTCCGGATTACGAGAGATACCAGTAATATTTATAGTGAAAAAGGTTGGTTTGATCTAGATGACAAAAAAGGAGATTTTATAGGGAATGCACAATATCTGGCAGGTAAAACACAAGCAAAAGCAGATACTATCACGTATGATGGCATTGCTGACCACATAATTTTAAAATCCTCATCAAAGCGTAGCGAATATATCTCTGAAAAGGATACAGCCTATGCGCAAACTATATTTTATAATAAAAAAGAAGAAACATTCAATCTCCACGATAACGCACATTACAAAGGTGGTAAAAATGAAGTAAAGGGCAACAATATATTTTATAACAAAGTACAGGAAAAATTCAAAGTCACTGGTCGATCTATCGTAAGTGATCCGCCAATGTTGATAGAAGCAGACACATTGGACTATGACAAAAATATCAAATTCGGAAAAGCAGACG
>CALFYH010000033.1 GCA_937952155.1 uncultured Saprospiraceae bacterium | reverse complement strand
TACACGACGCTCTTCCGATCTGTTTATTAAAGAAAAAAAACGAACCGCCTCAAATTCGACTTGAAAGAGTTTGGTATTTGCTTCGCCTTCTATAATTTTTGACCCTTGATGGATCTTGAATGTCAAGATGCCATTTTGTAAGGTATAGCTAACATTAGATTTTTCTGTATTGGACATAAAATCCAATAAATGTGTGTAAGCCACTAGGTATTTTTCGCTATCAAAATTTTCGATTGCATAATCCCAACTTTTGTATTGCTCAGCCGACTTGTTCGTATCCGTAAATCTTCCAAATTGGATTTCAGGATCCGAAGATTTTGGATTTTGGCTGAAAAATTTAGAAAAAATACTCATTTTTACATTTTTGTTTATCAGTCTTACAGATATGATCAATTTTCGAACTGAACTTAATTTGCCACCGGCATCATTCTCCATAAAACACGATGATCTCATCATGTTGATAGGATCGTGCTTTTCAAATAACATGGGTAGCAGGTTGCAAAATTATAAATTTAATTCGATTTGTAACCCATTTGGTACCGTCTTCCATCCAGTATCGATTTCTAGATTAATTGAGTACGCATTACAATTGAAAGTGGTTACAATAGAAGACGTTCAACTTTCACAAGGCATGTTTGTCCATTGCGATTTTCACAGCAACTTGGGCAGTGTGGATAATCAACAAGCTGTACATAATATAAATCTTGCAATAGCAGAGACTCATGAAGCTCTTAAAAGGGTGAAATATCTATTTATTACTTTGGGGACATCGATTGGATACTCATTAAAATCCACTGACGCGATAGTGGCCAATTGCCATAAATTGCCTTCAGAAATGTTTGCGAAGGCAAATAGTTCGATAGAAATGTGTGAAAATGCACTTGCCAATGCCTTGTCTAGCCTATTTGCGATCAATAATGATGTGCACGTCATCTTGACTATAAGTCCAGTACGACATACAAAAGATGGAATCATCGAAAATGCAAGAAGCAAGGCAAAATTGCTGTCTGTTGCTGAGAATCTGCAAATGCGATTTGAAAATGTAAGCTATTTTCCAGCTTATGAATGGATGATGGATGATCTTCGAGACTATCGGTTTTATGAGAAAGACTTGATTCATCCCAACGAACAAGCTATAGATTATATTTGGGAAAAATTTGAAGGTCATTACTTCGATGGGGAAACAAATAACTTAAATAAAAAAATTGGCAAAATCATCCAACAAATGAATCATCGTCCATTTAATGTGGAATCTACAGAATATCAGGATTTTATGAACAATTTGGAGACTCAAAAATCCTTACTTCAGAGGGCTTATCCTTGGATTCAATTTTAAGTATGAAAATGATATGAAATCGATGTTCCCTACCGATTTAGCTTTATTTTTTCTTGACACCAGGAAAGTTCGCCGTCTTAATAATACAATCTAATTGCTGGATGAAATCTCTTTTTTCTTCACCAGGAGCGAATACAAATACATCAATAAAAACTATTTCGCTTTTGGCTTCATTGAGCATGAGGTAACTGACGAATGGTCCACCCATAAAATCATTTACTGTCTCCCATATGCCCCTGACTTCTTTTGTATAAGCATTGTTTTGGTAATAAGTGTATTCGAATGTAGGCAAATCTCTGTCGTTGGTGCTCATATAGGCATCTTCTGATCCAGTGGTAATAAATTCTTTGCCATATTCATTGCGCATTTTAACGATATTTTCCATCGTAAATTGAGACTTATCTTTATATGGAAATTTGCGAATTACAATGCTTTGGTTGAGTTCTTTACTATCAAATCGAAGCCAAAGAAAATTAGGTTTGTTCATCGCCAACTGATACAATCCAGGAATCTTCAAATTCATACCGAAACTGTCCAAAACCAAGGTTGAAAGCGGTTTATTATCATTTTGTAATCCAAATACAGTTGCTGAAAGATTTTTATGGTCGTGGGTATTGATCTTTTTGGCAACATTTGGAAATTGTTTTCTGATGACTTCCGCAAGTTTGTCTCTGCCATTGGCAAATAAATAGACGATCATTTGGTCTTTAGCCCATTTTTCCATTCCAACTGATGTATTGAAAGTTGGATCAGTTTGTGCCCTTTTAAATTTTTCTTCACCCAAATCTTGTCTAAGCATCTTGGTAGTTTCGAGTGTGGTATCAGCTACATCTGCTATTAAAACATACGTACGAAGCTCTTTGCGCAATGGTTTGGCTATCAAGTCTTTCGGTGTCATATACCTGATGTCAAAAATCGGTTCGTCTGCAGTAAGTACAGGATATGGCGCTTCGAAGTAATAAGATATGGTGTCTTTTAGGTTGCTTTCGGCAATGGATTGGTCCGTGAGAATCACTACATCGTTTATCCTTCCAAAAGCAGTGGGTCTCTTGCTCAGCATGTGATTTTCAGAAGAATTGCCACATGACAAATTCAACGCAACAAAGGAGAAAAAGATACCAATATATTTTATATACAAATTCATAAAAATGAATGATTTTATTGATAGTAAGATGCAAATTTAGCTTTTTTTGGCGTCAGGAATCAATATTTTCCAATAAAGTAATTTAGATGTGTCAATAAATATGATTTATTTTTTGATAAAACAATAAGACAGTACATTTGTGTGTTAGAATTGATAAAAAAGGTTATGCACAGAATATATATTATCTTGTTGGGCTTTGTTTTAGTATCGGGATGCAAGTCTTCAAATACACCTGATGTAAGTCACATTGCAGCGGATGTAAAGCTGATTCGTACCGAGGGCAACTTGGCTGAAATGGATAGCAAGGAAAAACTAGAGACACAAATCCAAAGCCATAAGGCATTTTACAAGTTGTATCTCAAAGAAATACTTCCGCTTTACAAAGGTGAAAACATGGACAGTCTTTTCGCAGATTTTAGGGCATTTTCACAAGATTCTATAGTTGATGATTTGAGAAAAAAGGTCGTCAAGAAATATGCTAATTTGGACGACATCAAGCGGCAAGCTGACCAGATGTATCGATATTTAATGCATTATTTTCCGCAAAGGACATCAATACCCAATCTTTATACCTTTATTTCAGACTTTGGGTATCAAATTTTTATTTTTGAAGATGATGACAAAAAAGACGGTATCGGTATCGGACTAGATATGTTTATGTCTCCAGAAGTTGATTACAAGGCCATTGATCCCGACAATACCAATTTTTCTGATTATATCACTCGGTCTTGGAATAAAGACCATATTGTCAAAAAGATAGCGGACTTACATGTGCAAGATATTGTAGGCGAAACACCTGGACATCGCATGTTGGATCAGATGATCCACAATGGTAAAGCTTTGTATATCACAGAGTTATTGCTTCCTGAAGTGCACGATTCCATCATTCACGAATATAGTGCTGCGCAACTTAACTGGTGCATGGAAAATGAATTGCAGATGTGGTCGTTCTTTTTTGACAGAAAGCTGTTTTATGAATCAAATCCTTCGAAAATTGCTAAATACATATATCCAAGCCCAACAAGTCCCGATATGCCATCTGGAGCACCAGGCAGGACAGCCAATTATATTGGTTGGAAAATCATTAAAGCATATATGGATAGGTACCCTGAAACGACACTTCAAGCGTTGATTAACATGAAAGATAGTCAAGAGATCATGGATAAATCCAAATACAAACCACAACGAAAATAGACGAAGCAAGCTATATTATTCCTTAAACCAAGACGAATACATCACATAATTGTCGGCTATCCTGTTGATCTCACCTGATGTAAGTTCTTGACTTATGTCTTTTATTTTTTTTGCAGGAATACCAGCATAGATAGTTCCTGATTCTATGTGTGTATTTTGGGTAACGACAGATCCTGCCGCTATGATAGTATTGGACTCTACGATACAGTTGTCCATCACGATTGCGCCCATACCGATGAGTACATTGTCATGAATGGTACAACCGTGTACAATGGCATTATGCCCTATTGATACGTTGTTTCCTATGTTTGTAGGATATTTTTTGTATGTGCAATGTATTACAGCGCCATCCTGTACGTTGACTTTATTACCTAGTTTGATATAGTTGACATCGCCTCTCAGCACAGCATTAAACCAAATACTGCAATTGTCTCCAGTCACCACGTCGCCTACGATTGTGGCATTTTCTGCGATGTAACAATTATCACCAAAAACCGGAGATTTACCATTAACAGGTTTTATCAGTGCCATACATACATGTTTTGTTGGATGCAAAGTTAATTCAAGCAAATATGATATTTCACTTTAGGTTACTATATTTGCATGAATTGAAACCATATTCTAAACAAAGTCAGAAAATTTTGTTATATATCAAGGTGTTTTTTAAAAAAATTGGGGAATGAAGTTTTCTGTAGTTATTGCATATTATAAAAATCAAACAGCCTTAGAATTGATAATAAAGGCACTTGAAAATCAGACTTTTCAAGATTTTGAAGTAATCATTGCAGAAGATGATGTCAGGAGCGAATTTCAATTTTTGTCTTCCAGTTTATTAAAAGATAGCATAAAACATGTCTATCAAGCTAAGGATAATGGTTTTACAAAAAATGCTACGCTCAATTTAGCGCTGAAAGCTGCCGCTGGAACCTACATTTTATTTGTCGATGGCGATTGTATTCCGCACAAGCACATGGTGAAGGCTTATGACAAATGGATGCAACATAATGCTATTTGTTTTGGTCGAAGAGTCATGCTTGGGCCAATTTTTACTGAAAAATTGTACGCTTCAAAAGATCTGAAAATGCTTAATTTTTTTGAAATTTTTGGTTCAGATTCAAGGCGAGTAAAGTATATGTTTTACCTACCTTTTATAAGACAAGAGAGATCAAAAGGTATCTGGGGACACAACTGGTGTGTGGCAAAGCAACATCTGATAGATATCAATGGTTTTGACGAAGATTATGTGACCGCAGGAGTAGGAGAGGACGTTGATATTGAATGGCGATTGTTGGCAAAAGGCTTGAAATTATATTCCATACGATTTGCGGCAATTCAGTTTCATCTGCATCACAAAGAAAATTACAATAATATGGATGTAGAAACGGGTAAAAAACAGTTAGCTGCAAAGATGCAAATCGGTTCGATCGTCTGTAAAAACGGGCTAAATAAAATCTAAAATCGGGTACGTACGGAATTATCTTAGCATATATAACTAGCTTTTTGGCAACATAAATAATTAATCCTGTTATTTTTGCATTCTCGAATTTTAAAAAACCAAAATGAATATACTTATATTAGGATCGGGTGGGAGAGAACATGCTTTCGCAAAAAAAATATCCGAAAGCAAACGTTGTAAGCAACTCTTCATAGCACCCGGTAATCCTGGCACTGCACAATTTGGGATAAATGTACCAATACAAGTGACAGATATTGCTTCAGTTAAGCAGTTTTGTCTTAACAATAAGATGGATATGCTCGTAGTTGGTCCTGAAGCCCCATTGGTAGAAGGGATTACTGATGTTTTTCGCAGTGAAGAAACAAAACACATAGGCGTTATAGGACCGGATGCTTATGCTGCCCAGCTAGAAGGAAGCAAAGCTTTTGCCAAAA
Organism: uncultured Saprospiraceae bacterium; assembly: GCA_937952155.1. Taxonomy (GTDB): domain Bacteria; phylum Bacteroidota; class Bacteroidia; order Chitinophagales; family Saprospiraceae; genus OLB9. The sequence continues at coordinate 1,443 of CALFYH010000033.1, read as the reverse complement.
GTTTTATGAAAAAATATCATATTCCTACAGCAGGATACTTGGAAGTAACGACTGAAAATATTGAAGCAGGATTTGCCTTTTTGGATTCATTGGCTAGTCCTTATGTACTCAAAGCTGATGGACTTGCCGCAGGAAAAGGTGTAGTCATCTTGCCAGATTTGGCTGAAGCCAAAGAAGAATTACGTGCAATGCTTTCGGGTAAATTTGGTGCTGCGTCTTCCAAAGTTGTTATTGAAGAATTTTTGGATGGCATCGAGTTTTCTGTTTTTGCTTTAACTGATGGACAGCATTATGTATTGTTGCCAGAAGCCAAGGATTATAAAAAGATCGGTGAAGGAGACACAGGCCTCAATACTGGAGGAATGGGCGCCATCTCACCTGTACCATTTGTTGATGATACATTGTGGCAAAAAATGATAGACAAGATCGTTACGCCAACTATCGAAGGAATAAAATCCGAAAATATGGATTATACCGGATTTGTCTTTTTTGGTTTGATCAATGTTGCAGGCGAACCATTTGTCATAGAGTACAATTGCAGGATGGGAGATCCTGAAACAGAAGTGGTGATACCAAGGATAGAAGATGACTTGGTGGAAGTATTTCAAGATGCCATTTCGAAAAAACTACAAGGGAAAAAACTGACATTTTCATCTCAATCGGCAGCAACAATAATGTTAGTCTCTGGTGGCTATCCTGGTGAATTTGAAAAATACAAACGAATCACTGGCATAGATAACGTGCAAGATAGTATCGTATTTCATGCGGGTACAACAGAAAAAGATGGAGATATTTTGACTTCAGGTGGTCGGGTAATGGCGATTACATCCGTAGCTGACAATTTTCAAGAGGCGATTCGTATATCACTGAAAAATGCCGAAAAAATCCATTTTGAAGGAAAATATTTTCGTCGAGACATAGGATTTGATTTATAATAATGATCGATTTTTATGTATAAAGCATCTGAAATAGCCGAAATTATTGGCAGCGACGCCAAGTATCTTGTGGATCCTGATGCTACGATTCGGTATTTAGAAATGGATACCAGAAAGATAGTACAACCTAAAGAAACACTCTTTTTTGCATTGAGCGGAAGGATGCATGATGGTCATGATTTTATCAAAGATGCGATTGAGTCGGGCATTAGAAATTTTGTGGTTAGTAAAGTATATCTAACTGATAGACAAGACCTTAATTTTTATATTGTTGATAACACTTTAATATCGTTACAAAACTTGGCTGCTTATCACAGACAGCAATTTGATTTTCCTATTTTAGGAATAACTGGAAGCAATGGTAAGACGACAATCAAAGAATGGTTGTATCAACTCATCAATGACCGACAAGTAGTAAAAAGTCCGAAGAGTTATAATTCGCAGACTGGTGTACCTCTATCTGTTTGGCAAATAAAAGAAGGAGACCAACTGGGTATCTTCGAAGCGG
>CALFYH010000032.1 GCA_937952155.1 uncultured Saprospiraceae bacterium | reverse complement strand
TTTTTCAACAATAAAAGGCCAAGATGTACTAAACTATCATTATGACTTAGAATGGATTCAGAATTCAACAACATCCAAGACTTACGAAAGCTTACATTTCGGTCAACATAGCGTGAATAACGATGCAAATAAAGATGTTTCGGTATTTTACCAAAAGCTACCTATCAGGAAAGCAAGATTGGATCAAGCAAGATTAATACCTGAAAAGACTGAAATCATCGATGTATCAGAAAGACTGTACAAAACTATCACAAATGGAGCTTTTGAATTTTCTGCTAATATATCAGAAGTTCGAGGATCATATACACTTCATTTCACTGCCATCCCGGTAAGGCGTACCCATGACGGAAAGATAGAGCGCTTGACAACATTCAGTATAGAAACTACACTGTCGCCTGTGACTATGAATCACCAAAGAAATCCAGATGCAACTTTTACTTCAGTGCTCGCTTCTGGAGACATTTATAAGCTTAGTGTAGATCAAGCAGGAATATTTAAGATGGATAAGGCCTTTCTCGAGTCGACTCTAGGCATAAGTACAGCAAATTTAAACCCAAAAAAAATAAAAATTTACGGAAATCGTGGTGGCCGAGTACCAGAATTAAATAGTACATCCAGAACTGATGATCTTGCAGAACTACACATTTTTATATCTGGAGAAGAAGATGGTAAATTTGATAATGGTGATTTTATCTTATTTTATGCAGAAGGTGCTGATATATGGAAATATCAAAACGCAAATAATACCTTTACTTATGAAAAGAATATATATGATAATGCAAATTATTATTTCCTTAAAATAGACAATCAAGATGGATTGCGCATTCAAAAAAGTGAACTAATCGCCGATGACCCAATTGTCACCACAGACAGATTTGATATGTTGCAACATTTGCAAGAAGACAAAGTCAATTTATTGGGAAGTTTTTCTGCAGCTGAAGGAACAGGAAAGGACTGGTATGGTGATGCTTTCACTAGTAGTTTTAAAGAAAAAAATTACTCATCAAAATTTGATTTTACAGGTCTAAATAACTCTGATCCGATTGAAATGTCCATGTTATTTGCAAGCCGCAGTAGGTCTAATGCAGGTATTTCGCTCAGTGTAGGCAGTAAAGTATTTACCAAATCCGCATCAAGCGTAGCCGTAACCGAGATAGAATCAATATATGCTAGAAAAGTGGTCTTTTCGGAATCGTTTTTACTTAATGAAAACAATCCGAATGTCAAACTCACCTATGCACCCAATGCATCTGACGCTGAAGGTTGGCTTGATTATATTCAAATTGTTTTCAAAAAGAATTTAAACCTAACCTCAGGTCAGTTTTCATTTAGAAATAGAACATTAAAAAATGTTGGTGTCGCAGCTTATACTATCTCTAATTATACCAATCAGCAAATATGGGATATCACTAATCCTTTCGAACCAAAAACAGTTAGTGTCAGCAACAATCAAATAAAATTTAAATCTACTGATATAATTAAAGAATTTGTGGCACACAATGGATTAAGTTCAGCATTTGTTCCTACAGCTTTAGGCAAAATTGCAAATCAAAACATCCATGCTTTAAATGATGAGGATTTGATCATCGTTTATCACCCAAAATTTAAGACAGAAGCTTTGAGATTGGCAACACACAGGATGAATCATAATGGCTATAAGATCTTGGCTGCTGACGTAACAGAAGTCTATAATGAGTTTAGTGGTGGACGAGTAGATCCTGGTGCTATAAGAGACATGGCAAGATTGCTACTTTATCGCAATCCTGATTATAAGTATTTATTACTTTTTGGAGATGGATCTTATGATTATAAAGGTATAGCAAAGGATATTCCTGCAGAAAATTTTATCCCTGTGTATGAAACAGATGAATCCTTAGATCCTATTGATGGATTTCCATCAGATGACTTTTATGGCTTATTGGGAGACAACGAAGGTGTAAATCTCACAGGAGCATTAGATATTTATGTAGGTAGATTGCCTATAAAATCAGAACAAGAAGCCACTAGCATTGTAAATAAAATAATTCATTACGACACTGCACCTGAAACACAAGGTGACTGGAGACTTTTGAATGGCTATGTAGCAGATGATGAAGATGGCAATACCCATCTACGAGACATAGATGAGATCGCTGTCCTTGACGAAACCAGACATCCATTATACAACCAACAAAAAATGTATGCCGATGCTTATGTCCAAGTATCTACTTCGGGCGAAAAAAGATATCCCGAACTCAATAAACAAATCAACGAAAATGTCTTCAAAGGCCAGCTTTCATTGACATATCTGGGTCATGGCGGACCACTAGGATGGGCACAGGAAAGAATTCTGACGGTAGCTGATATACAAAATTGGACAAATTACAATAGTCTTTCACTTCTAGTTACGGCTACTTGTTCTTTTGGGGCTTATGATGATCCATCAATAACAAGTCCTGCCGAGCATGCCATTTTAAATTCAAAAGGTGGCGCCATTGCCTTGATGACTACAACTAGAGCAGTTTATACCAACTCAAACAAACAACTGACAGATGCTGTTCATCAGCAATTATATAAAAAAACCAATGGTGTTGCGCCTACTTTTGGCAAAATCCTTGGTGAAGGGAAAAATGCTTACTCTGTAGAGTTTTTTAGAATCAACTCAAGGAAGTTTTCATTATTGGGCGATCCTTCCCAGCAAATAAGTATGCCAGATCTAGATGTCGTGACCACACTTGTCAATGGAAAAGATGCAAGCACTGCTACAGATACTATCAATGCGCTCGAAAAGGTCACAATCGAAGGAATTATAACTGATGCTGATGGCAATATTAAAACCGATTTCAACGGTACGATCTATCCTACCATCTTTGATAAAAAATCAAATTATGAAACATTGTCCAATGACTCTGGTTCTCCAAAATTTAAATTTACGGCTTATAAAAACATCATATTCAAAGGATCAGCATCTGTTACAAGTGGAAAATGGAAATTTAGTTTTTGGGTGCCAAAAAACATCAATTATTCATACGGAAAAGGTCGAATATCCTATTATGCTACCGATGGCAATCAAACAGACGCTGGTGGCTTATTTTCAAATTTTATAGTAGGTGGAACATCTCAACAAGTAGTAGTCGATGACGAAGGTCCTAAAATGGAAGCATTCATGAATGACGAAAATTTTGTTTCAGGTGGAATTACCAACGAAAATCCTGTGCTTTTATTAAAATTATCGGATGACCTAGGCATAAATGTTACAGGCAATGCAATCGGGCAAGATATCACAGCGACACTGGATGGAGACAATAAAAACATCTATATCCTTAATGACTTTTATGTATCACAAAAAGATAATTTCAATAGTGGTGTAGTACGTTTTCCGCTTTCAAAAATAGAACAAGGAAAGCACTTCATCATAGCAAAAGCTTGGGACATTTCTGGCAATTCTACTGAGCAGAGAGTTGATTTCACAGTAACATCTTTGAATAATGAGGGCCTGAAACATGTGTACAACTATCCTAATCCATTCACATCACAAACTATGTTTCAGTTCGAGCATGATTTGGTCAATACGGATTTGGATATTTTGGTCAATATATATTCGATAACAGGAAAATTGATAAAAAGTATCACTCAAACAAAATATTCTACAGGATTTAGAGTTAATGATATTGGTTGGAATGGACATGATGATTTTGGTGCCAGTTTGGCTCGAGGTGTGTACCTTTATAAGATTCATGTTCACTCAAAAGATCTTAACATAACGAGAGAAAGTAATTTTGAGAAGCTAGTAAAACTTTAAATTATCATTTTAACAAATTTTATTTTGTAATATTGCGCAAATTTTTAATTCAATCATATGATACATAAATCTATTATCATTTTTATTGCCGCTATTTTGGCTTTACCTTTTGCTATGAAGGCACAAATTTTCGACCCTGTAAAAGGCTGCGTTATAGACAACAATGGGAATTGCGTATCCAACACATTACTGACAGCTTTGCCTTTTCTACGCATTACACCAGATGCCAGATCAGGCGCAATGGGAGACGTTGGTATTGCCTTATCGCCAAATTCTAATTCCATGCACTTCAATGCCGCCAATCT
>CALFYH010000031.1 GCA_937952155.1 uncultured Saprospiraceae bacterium | reverse complement strand
GAGCTGGTGCGTGTATATTCGCCTACATTGATGTCGGTATGTACAAGATATATGGGTGACAAGCATAATGCTGAAGATATGGTGCAGGAAAGTTTTATTAGAATTTTTCAAAACATACTGACTTACCAAGAAACAGGTTCGTTCAAATCTTGGATGTGCCGAATAGCAGCCACTACTTGTCTAAAGGAGATCAGAAAGAAACATCTAATCGTAGATGTAGATATGAGCGATTATGAAGAGTTAGGTACAGCTGATTATCTGATGATGGATGACGAAGCCGGAATCATGAAGATCATAGAAGAGATACCATTGCCTTATCGGTTAGTGTTCAATATGTACGTCATCGAAGGATATTCACATCTAGAAATTGCCGAATTGCTCGGTGTAGGTGAGAGTACTTCCCGATCACAATTGTCAAGAGCCCGAAAGATGATTCAGGCATTATTAATCAAATACAAAGTCCAATTGACAGCATAAAAAGATCATGGAACAAGATAAAATATTCAAAAAAATAGCCGAAAATCATGAGCGCAATATAGATTTCGACACTTTGTGGGAAAATCTAGAACCTTATGTGCCTACCAAAAAGAAAAGAAGACCAATTTTGTGGTTTTGGCTTGCCGGAGTTGGTATGGGAATCATGGCAGTATTGGTTTGGAATTATACATACAATTCGGATTCCAAATCATCATCTTTGGTAAATATTCAAAAGCCAACAACTAAAGTTGTGATTTCGGCAGCAGATTCTGAAAAGGATATCAATGGACTTGCGCCTATAAACCAAAGTCAAACCAATACCGCAAAACAATTAAGTCCAACAAATAAAATAAATCAGATCAGATATCAAGGTGAAGAACAAACAAAAAACACCATTGAACTCGATTCAAAAAATGGTAATTTAATATCTTCTCAAGTTTTTGAATCAACATTTAATACAGCATTTAAAGAAATAGAACCAAAGACTTCATTAGTCTTACCTACTCTATCAAACCAAAATATTAAATCAGAAACATTCAAAAATGAAATAAGCCAAGCTGAAGAAAGAAATTTGGAAAATTTGTTGCCATTAGCAAAAAATGAAGTAAAGATTTTGTTTGACAATTTGCTACCAGCACCTATCATTTATCCACGACTCCATGTTGCATTTAATTTGATATTTTTTGTTGGTGGTGGATTATCAAAACTTAATTACACTTCTAAAAGTCCTGATTATCAACATCTTACAAAAATGAATAATTCCGAAAAAGGAATGGAATTTTTGAATATTGGTATCGCTACGGACATCCGTATTACCCGTAAATGGTCAGTAAATACAGGTCTAAGGTATAGTCGTTGGGTAACACAAATAAATAATTTTTCTAGTCAAAGTACACCATTTGAAAAAGAAGGTATTGTAGAAATTGTGATCGATGAGCAAGGCTCAGAAACCAATTTTACTGGTAAAACACAAGGTATAACTGAAAAAACCATAGCCCAAAAATGGCATACTTTTCATCATCAGCTTGAAGTGCCTGTACAGTTGAGATACAAATTATTTAAAGTCAACAACCATCAAATTTCACTCGCTGGAGGTACAACGATTCCGCTTAAGTTTAAAAGCAATGGTGGATATTTGAGTTCTGATGGCCAACTTGTGAAATTCGAAAATGAGTCATCACCATTTATAAGCCAAAAGACATCATGGAATGGTGGACTTGTATGGGAATGGGCATTGAGACCTGAATGGTCCTTGCAAACTGGTGTACTGTACGAACAAAAAACCTTTGTTCTCAAAGATATAAATACAGAAATCAATAAAAATATGGCTGCATTCTATTTGAGTTTGGGCTGTAAAAGAAAATTTTGATCAATAAAAATACATTAAATACAACTTGCGCAATAGTATTAATAATGCTCATTACCATTCATTAATCCATACCATGACGGTATAAAAAACAACACAATATCATGAAACAATGTAAACTTTTAATCTTTTTATTCGCATTATGCACAGTTAATCTGACTACACTATTTGGACAATTGCAGCTCGAATGTATAGGTACCACTTCTGCAAAAGTGCAAAATGACCCATTGAAATTTGGTGCTATTGACTTTATTAAAGACAATGGATTTACCGATTCATTGGGCAATTTTGTGGAATCAGATTTCGAACTGGAGCTAAGGGATGCCAATGACAATATCGTCTCCAATTATTTTCCTCCAGTGGCCTTCAACAAAACTATAACTTATAAAGTAACTCATCTGGCTACTCAACAATCCTGTCAAGGAAAATTGACTATCATCGGTACTTCCAGCTCACAATCATTAGTATGCGAAGCAAGCAGACACTATGCCATAGGTCTTGGTCAGACAATAGAAATGTTTGCATCAGATTTTCTTTTGTCGGACAACGTACAAGACAATTGGTTTGATCTTGAAATTAAAGATTCAAATGGACAAAGCATATCCGATAACAAGATAAACTATAGTGCAAATACTAGAACATATCAAGCCACTGTCACCGCCAAAGGTACACAAAACACTTGTTGGACAGAATTTACTGTTTCAGCCAAAACTTCGAGCAATGCTACTGCTGTATGTAAATCTAATGTGGTAAGCGCAATCAGCAATCAAGGTAAAACAAAATTATATCCT
>CALFYH010000030.1 GCA_937952155.1 uncultured Saprospiraceae bacterium | reverse complement strand
CTCTTCCGATCTGAATTTAATCTCTAAGGACGATAATAATTATTTAAGCGAAGCATGTGATTTAGCGGATCTTTCATTGGCTACAAGTATGCCAGATGTAATAAATTTAGATGATTTTTCTTCAATGGACTTCAATTTTTCTGTGATTGCTAATAATGTCCAAAAACCACAAAAAGTACAATTTAAAGTCTCAGTTATTGACAATCAAACGAATATCGAAAAAGCGATTCAAACATTTACTTTAGATTTCAATAATGGATCAATAACCTTTCCATTTTCAAGTAGTATCAACATGCTGGTCTATCAACAAGACATCATAAATGCAAATATGATAACTTTTAAAATCGACACCAAAGATGAAATGCAAGAGTTAAACGAACATAATAATTCATTATCTTTCACACTTAACCATAATTATGCTAAGAATAAAACATCCTTAATATTTCCGAATCCTACTACTGAATACATTACTTTTTACCTTACGAATGATAAAATTGCACAATTTCAGGCCAGTATTGTGGATATAACTGGAAAATTGGTCATGCAAGCCGTAATAGACAAACAGAACAGAAATTTCATTCAAAAAATTGATGTTTCTGAACTAAAACAAGGTATGTACTTTCTCATCGTTGAATTAGATAGCAAGACGAAGGAAGTTCAAAAATTTGTGAAATTATAGAATTAATGTATTTGATTCATCACCATGGTAGAAAGCTTAGCCTATATACTGGGATAGATTGTTTGATATAATTCATTTGAGATTTTTACGAGTAATTATATAGACGAAACAATAGTTTTATATCTTTGTATTAAAATAATAGCAATGCAAGAAATAATATTTGTAATTAACGAGTCCCAGAAGGTGGATTTGAGGCAGAGGCACTCGGGCATTCCATTTTTACTGAAGGAGAAACATGGGCAGAATTAAAAGAAAATATTATTGAAGCTGTTGCCTGTCATTTTGATGATAATGTGAAGCGAATTGTTAGAATGCATTTTGTCAAAGATGAATTATTAACAGCATGAAATTACCAAGAGATGAAACTGGAGAAAGTTTAGTAAAAAAATTATCGAAAGTAGGCTATATAGTTACCCGAAAGTAATCATCCATTACACACCTATCAATTCTGCACGTTTCATTAAATCAGAAAGTCAATTTAGAAATACACAACCCGAAAGGCAAACTTATGTACACATAGTTACATTTCATCCACATTTATCTTTGTATCTTTGGGCCTATTCATAAAGCTGGTTTACTATGCAAGTCCGATTTTTTAGTGTTATTATTTTTCTTCTCCTATTCCATATTGCTAATGCACAAACCATAACAGGTCTTGTCACTGACATCATGGGCAAACCACTTATCGGAGCTAACGTCATTTGGGAAAATACTAAATCTGGCACCGTCACTGATTCTAGTGGTAACTTCAGCATTCAAGATAAATTAGATGGTAATCGCATCCTAAAAATCTCTTATGTAGGATTTACAACTGAGCGACTTGATGTCAAATCTATCCGCCATTGGGAAGTACAACTCATAGAAGATGCAACGCTTTCTGAAGTAAACATTACGGCCAAAGGTTCCGCAACCCGTTTTGCCAATGATGTTGCAAAAGTCGAGGTACTCGGCGTCCGCGAGATCCAAAGAGCTGCTTGCTGCAGCCTAGCAGGATGCTTCTCTACCAATAGCAATGTAGAAGCCAATGTCACCAATATCGTCACGGATGCTAAAGAATTGAGAATCCTAGGGCTTTCTGGCGTGTACAATCAAGTGCTAGTAGATGGCATGCCGCTGATCCAAGGCCTCGCCTACCCTTACGGTCCAGGCAGTTATCCAGGCACTATGATCGAAAAAATATTTGTTACCAAAGGTGCCAATTCTGTTTTACAAGGTTTTGAGAGCATCTCAGGTCAGATCAATATCGAATTTCACAAGGCAGAGACAGCTCCGAAATTGTTTTTGAATGCCTTTGCCAATTCATTTGGTGAGACGCAATACAATGCCAACTACATGATCAAAAAAACGGGATGGAGCAATCTGGCAGTCGGCCATTTGACTTTACCTGCTACCATTATCGATAGAGACAAAGACGGATTCAGAGACATCGTACGGACCAATCGCGTTTCATTTTACAATAGATGGTCATATGACAATCCTGAAAAACCGAAGTGGCGTGTCATCATTGCTGCCCGTTACCTCAATGAAAACAGAGAAGGTGGACTTACCAATTTCGACCGTAAAAAAGATCTAGGCACACTGGCAGTTTATGGTCAAAATGTACGTATCAACCATGGCGAATTATACACAAAAACTAACTATATTGTCAATGACAAAGCTTCTCTTATCTTGCTCAATAGTGCATTCGCACAACATCAAGAATCGTATTTTGGTGTTAAAAAATATGATGGTAAGCAGTTCAATCTTACTTCTAGCTTATACATGGATTATTACTATGGCGAAAAAAATCACAATCTCAAGTTTGGATTAAGCCATCGTCATAACCGTTTGCAAGAAGATATCAGTTTTACCGCACCAATACCACTACTTACATATGCTGGCCGATATTTGACCAATTATGATATACCTGGCGCTTTTGTGGAGAATAAATTAGTTGTGTCCAAATTTACATTTTTGACAGGCATGCGTGTGGATCATTTTGGTGATTTTGGTTGGAAAGCGACACCTAGATTGCTTGTGAGAGCAGACATTTCTCCTGATACGGATATCAGATTTTCAATCGGCAAAGGGTATCGCATACCGCATGTCTTTACAGAAAATGCCAACCTACTTGCGAGTAATAGAATCCTAAAACTTTCAGACAATCTGGCACCTGAAGAAGCCATCAATACAGGTCTGAATTTTGTACAATCTTTCCACCTGAAAGAGACCAAAATCACCTTGTCGGGCGATGCGTATGTCACCTATTTCCAAAATCAAATCTTCCCTGATTTCGATAAAGAAGTAAATACTGCCATAGTAGATAATTTTTTTGGACGCAGCGTTTCTAAGAGTTTTCAGTTGGAAAACAAGTGGGAATTTTCACCACAATTTGATATAAAAATAGCGTATAATTACCTCGAAGTCTATCGAGAAAATGAAGGTATAAAACAAGATTTACCATTTGTACCTACACATAAATGGAGTGCAAATACTTCGTATAGCTTACCAAGTGATAAATGGCAATTTGACATGACGTACAGATGGATTGGGAGCAAACAATTGCCTTCTACGGCCAACTATCCTGAGCAATATCGAGTGGCCGATGTCTCTAAGCCTTATCAGCAGCTTGACCTTCAAATCACGCGGAGATGGAAAGATGTCCAGATCTATGGTGGCATTGAGAATATTTTTGATTTTAGGCAATCATTTCCTATCTTAGGCTACGATCAGCCTTTCGGCGAATATTTTGATCCCGCTTTTAATTGGGGACCAACGAAGGGAAGGGAATTTTATCTGGGTGTTAGGTATAGTGTAAAGTGAGCACTGTGTAAAAAGAAAAGTCAGGTAAATTATCACAACTTACCTGACTTTTTATAAACTCTGCGCTACAATAAAGTAACCATATCATTAAAACTGGTGTGTCAAAAGTAAAGTAACTTTTCCTCCTACACTATCCGTTGCATTCACATCAATAGTGTATTTTTTAACACCTAATTCAGTTATTTTAACTGTGCCAGATTCTAAATCAAAAAAACTTTGCGTGACAGGTGACAACTGTTGAGTGCTAAAAGTGCCTGTAGCAATGTTTTCTCCAGCATTAAAATCATCTTTAATCTGATAAGTTCCTCCAAGTTTTGCACCAGTTGGCAAGTCAATATTAAAGCTTAAAATATTTTGCTTATTACAATCACTGGATACACTAGCCAACTGAAATATATATGTATCTCCAGTTGCTCCAAATTGCGCGATTGACAACTTTTGAACAGAACCATTAACAGTGATTTCACCGCCCAAAACAGGAAAATTTGCACAAGCTTTGTTTTCTTCGTCCTTTGAACAACTAGAACTGAAGCCAAGGATTAAAACTGAAAGTAAAATGCAAGAAAATAATGAATAATTTTTCATGAAAATGTTGTTTACTAATTAGGAATATGTATTTATCATGTCAAAGATAATGTAAATAATTAATGTGGTATAGAAACTTACCCCAATATTTTATCAAAATATAAAATAAATCTTTTACCGCGTAAATTGCCTCAAAATTGAACATAAATTTCTTTAATAATTCCATAAAATAAAGTAATCAGGTAGCACAATAGTCCATTTAATGTATATATTTGTATTAAATTAAAATAATATTATAAAAACCAACAATAATGACAAATATAAAATTAGGATCATTCTCCATAAGTCTCACAGTAAAAGACATCCACAAATCAAAGGAATTTTATGAAAAACTCGGATTTACCTACAAAGGTGGCGACATCAATCATAAGTGGATCGTGCTTAAAAACGGAAACGCCATCATCGGATTGTTTGAGGGTATGTTAGATAAAAACATCATTACATTTAATCCTGGTTGGGACGAAAATGCACAAAATATTGAGAATTTTGATGATGTCAGGGCTATTCAAACACATTTAATATCTTCTGGTGTAGAACTGACCAGAGAAGCAGATCCAAACACATCTGGCCCAGAATATATTACATTGACTGATCCAGATGGAAACAATATTTTGATAGACCAACACAGATAAAAATGAAAGCCAAATATTACTTCCGCTTATCCGCAATCTTGGTTTTGATTCATCTTTTGGGTCATACTATGGGACATTTGGGTTGGGACAAACCAGAAGATCCCAAAATGAAAGATGTCGTTGATACCATGAAAAATAATAGTTCCGAATTCATGGGTGCAACACATAGTATGGCTGATTATTTCAATGGGTATAGTATCATCCTGATAGGTCTTTTGGCGATGAGTATTGTCTTATTTTGGATCTTGTCCAATCATACAGAAACCAATCAAAAATTGGTCAATTTGATCGCACTTATTATTGGTCTCGGATTTATCTTTTTCGGTACTGTCGAATATATATTCTTCTTTCCTTTTGCGGCTATTATAAGTTTGCTTGCTGGTATATTAGCGCTGATGCCATATTTCACTTCACCCAAATAAAAATCTACTACTGTGGCATTTAATGATGCACTTAGCGATAAAGTACGAGAATTACTTGCCGACCGTGATGATGTGACGGAAATGAAGATGTTTGGTAGTTTATGTTTTATGGTGGACCAAAAAATGTGCATAGGCATCGTAAAAGACGAGCTCATGTGTAGACTTAATCCAGAAACATACAAGTCTGTCTTGGATAGACCTGGCTGCCGCGAAATGGATTTTACAGGCAAAAGAATGAAAGGTTTTGTCTATGTGGACGAATCAGGGTTTAATTCACAAAAAGATTTAGCATTTTGGGTTGATCTCTGTCTCGAGTTTAACCCATTGGCGAAAGCCAGTAAAAAGAAATAGTCATAATTTATTGAATATTTGGCCCTAAACTTATTAATAATCGATTCAAAAGTATTTTTAGTTTTATTATTCATAATCAAAATCAATCAAAATGGACAACAAAATCAATTGGATGGCAATTTTAGCCAGTGTCGTAGCAACTATGGTTATCGGTTTTCTATGGTATGGCGCTATTTTTCAAAATCAATGGATGGCTGGCAATGGTATCACAGCCAATGAAGACAGTACAATAATGTACAAAAACGGTACTGAAATGGACATGAGTTTTACACCAATGATTGTAAATATTATCTTTATGTTTATTTATGCTTTCATCATGAACTGGTTACTAAACAAACTCAATGCTAGGAATTTACAAAGCGGTGCGATGGTTGGTTTAGCTGTTGGTGTGACA
>CALFYH010000029.1 GCA_937952155.1 uncultured Saprospiraceae bacterium | reverse complement strand
AGATAAAATAGCAGCTTACCAGACTTTGTATGAATGTTTAAATACAATTGCGAAGCTGATGGCACCAGTTGGTCCTATGTTTTCGGATTGGTTGTACAAAAATCTTAATGATGCTACTGGTCTCGAAGTGTGTGAATCTGTACATTTGGCGGATTTCCCGCAAGCGGACATAAGTGCGATTGACAAGGCATTGGAACAACGAATGGATTATGCACAGCGCATTTCTTCCCTAGTACTTTCTATTAGGAAAAAAGAAGGATTGAGAGTCCGTCAGCCATTGACAAAGATATTGCTGCCAGTATTGGATCCATCATTCATAAGCCAGGTAGATGCTGTCAAAGAGCTTATTCTTTCTGAAGTGAATGTCAAGGATGTAGAATATATTACTGATACAGAAGGATTTATAAATAAAAAGGCTAAAGCCAATTTCAAAACGCTTGGTAAGATCCTTGGCAAACACATGAAAGCAGGACAAGCCATGATTGCTGAATTTGATCAAAAAGCAATTTCACAGCTCGAAAAGACCAATGCCTACACTTTGGAAATTGAAGGTGAAAAATTTGTCTTGACGACAGAAGATATTGAAGTAAGTTTTGACGAGATACCAGGATGGCAAGTGGCCGTGGACAAGGACATCACGGTGGCTTTGGACATTAGTTTGACAGATGATTTGATTGCTGAAGGTATTGCTAGAGAATTGGTAAATAGGATCCAAAATATCCGAAAAACGAGCGACTTCAATGTGACGGACAAGATCACAATAGCCATCGAAGACCATGATATCATCCGACCAGCTGTAACACAATTTGGAGAGTATATAAAAGCTGAAGTTTTGGGTATAAGTATCGCCTTGGGCAATGCTGATGCTGGAGAATTGGTAGAGATTACAGATGATGTGAGTTTGAAAATTAAGGTGGAGAAAGTGTAGATTTTCCACAATTAATAGTAATAAGTCTCATAGGTGACATAAAATGTGTTTTCTATTCTAAATCGAAACTATTCGATTAGCAAATGTGTATAGAAAATAATAAAAACATGAATCATGAGACGCACATTACTTTTAGCAATTATTTTGCACTTTGCATTTTGTATATATGGTCAGGAACTTAAGGTAACTTCTAATGTCACTGATGCAATAATATATTTGAATGGAGCATTCATAAATAGAAGTGCAAGTGCTGACATCAAAAAAGGCAACAATAAGGTAAATTTAATTGGACTTCCTGGAACTTTAATACCAGCAACGCTTCAGATTCAAGGCAAAGGAAATTTTGAACTAAAAAAAATCCAAATATTTGCTGAAAATACGATTGATTATACCGTTTTATCAAAAGCAAAAATGGTGGATGACAGCATCAATTTATTGCTAAAAAAAATTAAGAAAAATGAAATTTCACTTAAGGTATTACAGGAAGAAGAGTCGTTATTGAAAAAGAACCAGCCAGCCTTTTCTCCTCAATATGTTGTAAAAACCGTAGAGTTGAAAGAAGTTATTGACTATAATAGAACTAAGCTGACAGAAATATATCAATCTATAGAAAATTTGGCAGTTCAAAAAAATGAACTTTTAGTTGTTTTAAAAGAATTGAAGAAAAATTCTAATTCATTACATTCACTTTCTGAAAAGAAGACTTATACAATAGAAGCAGAAATAATATCGGAATTCGATCAGAAAGGAGATTTTGTGGTTACTTATTTTACACCTTTTGTTAGTTGGTTTCCTATTTATGATTTGAAGGTGCCTGATATTTCAAAACCAATCGATATGGCCATGAAGTCATCAATCATACAGAATACTGGTGAAGATTGGGAAAATGTAAAAATATCAATCTCAAATGGAACACCTTCATTATCAGAAACATATCATGAATTGAGCCCATGGTTTTTAAGTTTTTATAATTACCAAAATACAACAGCTCAAAAACCAAATCCAAATGTACGATTTGTAAAAGGTACTGTAAGTGATGAAAACGGTATTCCATTGATAGGCGCCAATCTTGTAATAAATGAAAATAACGAAGTCGGAACTATTACAGATGTTGATGGTAAATATTATTTGCCTGTACCTTTTGGTGCAAAGCAAATTGTCATCAGTTATACAGGTTATGAAACAAAGATTCTACCAATATCAAGTGAGCATATTGATATAATCTTACAAGAAGGAAAACTTCTTGATGAAATTGTTGTGTTAGGGACTTTGGCTGGGAGTGTTAATGAATCAAGACAAAAGGCGGATGTCATTTTGAAAGACTTTTCAAATACGCCTTCCAAAATTTCATATCAACCTACCACTTTTTCATACGATCTAAAAGAAAGATTTTCTTTTCCAAATAGTACGACCGAAAATACTATAGAAATCATGAATAATGATATACCTGCCATGTTTGATTATTATACTGTGCCAAAGTATGACCCATCTGTTTTTCTAACGGCAAAAATTGACAATTGGCAAGAATATAATTTGTTGGATGGAAAAGTCAATCTTTATCTTGAAGGAAAATTTGTTGGTCAAACCGACCTTAATTCAAAGTTGGCAGGAGATACACTTTCTATATCTTTAGGAAGAGATAAGAGTATCGTTGTAGAGCGTACCAAAGTCAAAGAATTTGCAAAGAAATCATTTATTTCTGGAAATATTACAATTACTAAATCCTATGCATTGACCATAAAAAATAATAAGATGTTTCCTATTCGCATCAAAATGCAAGATCAATTTCCGATATCTACAGATAAGAGTATTGATATTTTTGATTTAGAAGCAAAGACTTCAAATATGGATGCTGATTCAAGAATTTTAACTTGGGATATGGAAATAAATCCAAAAACAGAAATCACCAAAGTGATGAAATATACCGTCAAATATCCTGCAAATAGAAATTTAGTCCTTGAATGAGATTTATTTTACATGGTCAAATGGTTGTAAAAGGTGAATATGCTCTTCCAGTGTATGAGTCAATGCTTCAATAATTAGCTCGTAAAAAGATTCAGGATTGCCATTTACCTGAACATTTTCTAGGGCTTTGAAGTACGCTAGTCTTGAGTTCTGATCTCCTTTAAGTATAGCTAAAGGATATCCATGCATTGCCAAAATAAGATTCATGACTAAGCGTGCAGTGCGTCCGTTTCCGTCTATAAATGGGTGAATAGTCACCAGTCTCTCATGCATTTGGGCAGCAAGCAATACAGGATGTATTTTTTTAAAAGCTGATTGATAAAATATAAAATAATCTTCCATCATCTTTGGAACAAGATATGGCTCAGGAGGTATGTGTTCAGCACCTAATATCCTTACATTTACATTTCTATATTTTCCAGCAAGTGATCTATTGATACCACGTAATATTAGCGCATGAAACTGCAAAACCAAGCTTTCAGAAAAATGGACTTTATTTTGGACAAAATCAAATAACAATTCTATCGCTTCTGAATGGTTGATTGCTTCCAGATGCTCATTTATTGACTTGCCACTGATCGTAATACCTTCTTTGACTATCATCATCGTCTCGCTTAAAGTCAATGTATTACCCTCTATTTTATTGGATTCGTATGTGTATTTTAATGTAAAATGCTCATCAACTTTTTGTGCATGAATACCTTTTTGTTTTTGCAAATTATGAAATTTTTCTCTTAATGAATCCAAATGATCCAGTTTGCTTTGGATTTCAATGGTTGTAGCCAAATGAGCTGACAAACTTTTTTTTGCAATGTATTCTAATCTAGGCTCTGCAGCAACCAACGCCTCATAACCCAGTGGCTCGTCATGAAGCATTGTATATACCATCTCTACGAGTTGTAATTTTTTTAGTGAATCATAAGGAACATCATAACAAATAGCCAAAGCTTTAATATGTTCATCAGTAGGAATTCTATTTCCATTTTCAAATTTGCTAATCAATGCTTGGTCTATGGAAGTTATTGAAGCCACTTGCCGTACCTTCAATTTTTTGTCTTTACGAAGGTTTTTGATATGTTCTGAAATGCTCATACCCACAAAGGTACAATTTTATTTTTGTGTCATGACAATTTATGTCATATTTTTATATATTAATTTTTTTCTCTTAAATACTTTAAATTGTGTTGATGTATCAGCACACATTGTTTAGTTAAAATGCTAGCATAAATAGATCCAAAAATTGCAGGCACTAATATAACTTTGTTATACAACAGTTACTTATTCAATTAATTTTTGTAAATCACTTACCTTTGTATCCTTATTTTTTCATAAGATATATTAAGCCATGCAGCTCTATCCCAAAGATATTAAAGACAAACTTGAATTTAATAAAATCATCGACTACATCAGTGCAGAATGCCTTTCTGACATGGGTCGTGATTATTTTGCGCAGATAGAAATCCTTACGGATCTAGTGCGAATAGAGAGACTAATAGACGAGACTGATGAGTATAAAAAGGCTATCGAAAGAGGCGAACATCTACCTTTGTATGCATTTGAGTCCATCTCATCAGATGTGGAATTACTGAGAAAAGAAGGATATGTACTTGACATCGACAGTATTCGAAATATTTACAGGATAGTTTCGATGGGATTGGAAATTTCAAAATATTTTGCTGACGCAGAAAAGGTAAAATTTAATCCACTTATTCACGAAATCGTATCCAATATCATTATAGACAAAGCTCTGACAACTGAAATAGACCGTGTCTTGGATGAGGAAGGAGATGTACGACCGAATGCGTCTGAAGAATTGATGCGGATTTCTAAGTCGATCAGATCGAAGGAACGAGAGTTAGAAAAGGTGTTTAATGAACAGCTTGAGAGTTTTAAAAGTCGTGGATTTCTGGTGGATACCTTAGAGTCATTGAGAAACGGACGAAGAGTATTAACTGTTGCCGTAGAGCACAAACGCAAGATTCCTGGTATCATCCATGATGAGTCAGCAACAGGAAAGACCGTTTACATCGAACCAGAAAAAGTGATCAGTATCAATCATGAAGTCTATAATCTCTATGCCGAGCGAAGACATGAAATATACAAAATACTACGAGCTTTATGTGCATTTATACGACCATATGCCGATGCTTTGCTCGTGGTCCAGCATACATTGGTGAAGCTGGATACTATCAGAGCAAAGGCCAAATTTGCCTACAGATTTAATGCCAAGAAGCCATATCTCAATGCGAAATCCGCATTTGGGTTGAAGACGGCATTTAATCCTGTCCTGGTGGTGAAAAATGAAGCAACTTCGAGTCCCGTGATACCATTTGATCTTGAATTAT
Organism: uncultured Saprospiraceae bacterium; assembly: GCA_937952155.1. Lineage (GTDB taxonomy): Bacteria > Bacteroidota > Bacteroidia > Chitinophagales > Saprospiraceae > OLB9. The sequence continues at coordinate 2,270 of CALFYH010000029.1, read as the reverse complement.
TTGGGAACAACCGAATCCTAGTACTGAGTGGACCTAATGCCGGTGGTAAATCTGTGGCTCTAAAATCGGTAGGATTGTTGCAATTGATGTTGCAATCAGGCATGCTCGTTACTGCTGATGAAAATTCGAAAATGGGTATTTTTACAAAAATATTTGTGGATATTGGAGATCAACAATCGTTGGAAGATGATTTGAGTACATATTCATCACATCTGCGCAATATGCGGATTACGACCGAAGAAGCAGATCCAAATACCTTGATCTTGATTGATGAATTTGGTTCTGGTACTGATCCTAAAATCGGTGGTGCCATCGCAGAAGCCATTCTCAACGACCTCAACCACAAAAAAGTCTTTGGAGTCATAACTACCCATTATTCAAACTTAAAATATTTTGCTTTCAAAGTACATGGATTGGTAAATGGCTCGATGGAATTTGATAAAAACCATTTGATGCCAACTTTCCGTATGCATATAGGCAAACCTGGAAGTTCATTTGCTTTTGAAATAGCAGAAAAAACAGGCTTGGATGCCCGAATAGTGTCCTATGCCCAACATAAAACTGGTAAAAACGAAAAAGCCATCGATGAAATGCTCATTACATTGATGTCTGAAAAAAAGGAGTACGAAGAGAAACTTGCTTCACTTCTTGATAAACAGGATAGACTTGACAAACTTATTGGCTCGTACGAGCATCTGAATGCAGACTTGGAAATCAAGCGTAAGAAAATCAAGCTCCAAGCGAAAGAACAGGCTGCCATTAAAGTCATGGACCAACATGCAGAAATGCAAAAGATCATCAAAGAAATCAAACATTCGAAAGATGAAGAAAAAGCACTAGAAGCATCCATCGCGCTGAAGAAAAAACGAGAAGATGCACTCAAAGAATTGGAAGCACTAAAAATGGAAGTTTTTGCCAAAGAAGCTGGTGCCGCTGGTCAGCAAAAGTTGGTTGTTGGTTCCCACGTTAGGATGCGCAACGGTACAAGTACTGGTGAGATCTTGAGTATTGACAAAAATATGGCCGAAATCCAAATGGGTTTTATAAAACTGAAGGTAGCACTCATCGACTTGACTATGGTGAAGGAGCCGATCGAGATCAGAAGTAAAAAAAGTATTCAAACCAATATTTCGAAATCTGATTCTATAGATACCAAAATTGATATCAGAGAATATACCAAAAGTGACGCACTTAATATGCTCCAAAATTTTATGGATCGTGCACTGCTCAATAATGCGTATGAACTGAAAATCATCCATGGCGTAGGTACGGGCGTCATGAAAAACGAGGTCAAAAAAATGCTCAAGCAATATAAGGACGTAAGAGAAATATGGCATCCCGAGCCAGATCAAGGTGGTGAAGGCGTTACCCTAGTGCGATTTTAAAATCATCGGACAACTACATCATTTTATTTGCTAAGGCAACGTTTCTACTTAAAAATTCGTTATATCTGTAAAGGACAAATGGAAATAATCATTCGTCCACATCAAGGAAATAAAAAAAATTAAACATATGAGATATTTGATTTTCGGCTTTATGCTATTAAGTGTTTTTTCTTGCTCAAAAGATGAAACTTCCCAATGCCTTCAGATTACATACAATAAGTCATTTATTGCTTCTGTCGGTAAACAATATTGTATAGATGAAAAAAATTATGTTGTAATCGATAGCGTGGATAATCAGTTGTGCCCGTGCTTCTTTGATTGTATTTGGGAAGGCGAGTTCATCCTAAAAATGAATGTTTTTGCTGATGGCAAAGGTTATATATACGACTTAGGTACATCGTCCAATACGCCCGATATCCAACCTTTTGATGACTACAAAATTGAATTTATTGCTATAACACCTGATGAATGTGATGCATTTACCCAAGAAAAATTTAAGGTAGAATTGATCTTGAAAAAAGACTAAATCTGAAAATTTAATCTGATATATAAGGGATTTTTGTTATAAAAAGTGCCTAAAAAGACCTATCATATTATTTTTTTGACTTAGTAAAGGTAAATACCGCTATATTTGGGGAAATTCCAATTTTTATGAAATCCGGAAAGACAATATTTGTACTGTTATTCATAATACATACGCTAACAAGCATCTTTGGTCAGAAAGTGACAGTCTCCAGAGAAATCAATGTAAGGAACAATTATGCTTATGATATATTACCAAATATTGAAGATCACATTATTTTTTATCATGATCGAGGGATTGAGCACGTCTTTGAAATATATGATCAAAACCTTAGATTTAAGCATGAAGTACAGTTAGAATTT
>CALFYH010000028.1 GCA_937952155.1 uncultured Saprospiraceae bacterium | reverse complement strand
AATCAGTAAGTCCAGAGCCATATCAAAAAATCGTGTTTCAAAAATAGGTTTGTTTTTGCGAAAAACACTTGACCCAAGTCAAACCTTATTAATCATTAACACGACTTAACTGCAAAAGTTTTTGCTTACTGATTATTTCAATAATGCTTGTTTTAATTTGCCCAATCAAACGGCTCTTTTTGTCATCTATAAGTTCGAAACCAAAGGTTTTCAGGTGGTTATCAAGATCTTTTATTTGAGTTTCTGTTAGGTCTTTATCGATTTCGACTTCTCCCAGTGTAACATTTAATGGCTCGAAGCCAAGGTGTTCTAATTCATTTTTCACTACCATGATACACCGATTACATACCATATGTTTGATATAAATTTTCATACGCAGATATGTACATCCTGATCCAAATGGTACGCTTTTGGAATATACATCCAATTAATAAAAAATGTACTTGCCTTATTTTCTAACTTATTGTAGTCGCCATTTTTTGGCACATAATTGATCTCCGAAAGACTGACTTTTGGTGCGAATAAAAAAGACGATATGTCGAAATGTTTCATTACTTTCCAAAAGTAACAAAAAATGACGTCATTTGGTGTAAAATGGGTGAATAAATTTTATTTAAAAAATTATCGAACAGCAATACTGGTAGAAGCGGAATACAACTCCTAATCAATATTACGCTGAGTTTTCTATTTGAATGTAGCATTAGCATTTACCAAAGAAATGTCACATAATATCAATAAAGTGATGAAAGTTTCATTCCACGCAGTAAGCAAGGAACTTTAGCCATAATAGCAAAATACTAGCTATTTGTCTTATCATTGTCTTATGGTTGTCATAGGGTTGTCTTATCTCTGGGATATGAAAACCCTATAATTTGGATAGTAGTGTTATATAATAGATGTTTTGGAAATTAATTGCTTACTGCTGATAATGGTTTATCTGATTCGACTTCTGGCTGAAGATTCTTAACCTTTTTTGCGCCAAGTAATTGCTGGTTTGGGTTTGTCTTCTTCTAGGTATTGGATAGCTAGATCAAGACGATTGGGTTTGTGGAACATATTTGTATTTTTCCATCAAAATTGAATATTAGAAGTACACCTAGATCAAGTGGAAGATGGACAGTCCGTCGATATTTATAATATGCAAGGCGTACTTGTAGATAGGAAAACAACCCAACTACACCAAATAGACGTCACTCACCTACCACAAGGTATGTACATCATCGAATTAAAATCCCAACGCACTAGCGAAAGGTTTAAGTTGATAAAGGTGGATTGATAGAAGAAGCGACGTTTTTCGTCACTTATTTCCATATTTGCGACCACCTTGTTGTTTCGGTTTCCGAGTAGGATTGGTGGTTTCTTGTTGCTGAGCGCTTCGACCTGTTGATTCTTTACCTTTTTTACGCCATGTATTTGCTGGTTTAGGTTTGTCTTCTCCCAAGAGCTGGATTGCCAGATCAGGGCGATTGAGCTTGTGGAGTCTGGTCCTGATCCAATTTCTAAACTCCGCCTTGTACCAAAAGAAATAGTTGTTTTGGGTGATTTTATCTTCTTTGGATTTGGGCGTAGTTACTGGCTGTAAAGTATATGGATGAACACCTGAATAATAAATTTCTGTGGCGACCGTCATCGGAGTCGGTGTGAAGTCTTGGACTTGCTCGAGCCTGAATCCCAGTGCTTTGGTTTCGGCTGCAAGATTGGCCATATCCTCTTCCGTCGTCCCTGGATGAGAGCTAATAAAATAAGGGATCAATGGTTGTTTCAATCCATGTTTTTCTTGGATCTTATCGTATTTCTCTTTGAATTTTTTGAAGTATTTGAATGAAGGTTTGCGCATGATCTTGAGCGTCGCATCACCAGTATGTTCGGGTGCTACTTTCAGTCTGCCACATACATGTTTGGTAACCAATTGCTCGAGGTATTCGTCGTGATTGCCATCATGATTATTTTTATTGAAATCATCGACCAAAAGGTCGTATCTGATCCCTGACCCAACATAAGCCTTCTTCACTCCAGGATGTGCATCTACCTTTTTGTAAATATTTGTCAATGGCTTGTGTGACACATCCAGATTAGAACAAATGACGGGATGAATACAGCTCGGCGCCTGACATCGTGCGCAGATACTTTCATCTTTGCCTTTCATCTTATACATATTGGCTGATGGTCCACCGAGATCGGAAATATATCCTTTGAATTCAGGATGTTTGGTCAGTTGATCGACCTCTTTTAGAATGGAAGCCTCAGATCGCGAAGCTATAAACTTGCCCTGATGTGCAGATATCGTACAAAAACTGCATCCACCAAAGCAACCACGGTGCATATTGATCGAAAACTTAATCATTTCATAAGCCGGTATAGCGCCACGTTTATTGTATTTTGGATGCGGCAAACGTGTATATGGCAGATCAAAAGAATAATCCATTTCAGCTTCGGTCATCGTCACAAAAGGCGGATTGATGACCAGTTTTTTGCCCATCACTTCTTGAACTATTCTATTGGCTTGCCACTTATTGGATTCGACTTCTACGATCTTGAAATTGGATGCGTATTTGATCTTATCTTGGAGACAAACCTCGTGACTCACAAGAGAAACGGTATTCCACTTTTTGGATTCTGGGACATTTTCCGTAAGGTAAGAAATCTGATTGATATCTTTGATAGACGTAATCGGCACACCTTTTTTGACCAATTTTAAGATTTGCCTTAATGGTTGTTCGCCCATACCATAGACCAGCATATCTGCTTTGGAATCCACCAAAATGGAAGGCTTCAACTTATCAGACCAGTAATCGTAATGTGTCACCCTGCGCAAGGAAGCTTCTATACCACCTAAAAGCACAGGAACATCAGGGTAGATTTCTTTGAGAATATTGGAATATACAATCGACGCATAATCTGGTCTGAATCCTGCTTCGCCACCAGGTGTGTATCCATCCGTAGATCTGAGTCGTTTGTTGGCTGTATAGTGATTGACCATAGAGTCCATACAACCGGCTGTCACACCAAAGAAATACTTGGGTTTGCCCAATTTTTTGAAATCTCTCAAGTCATCCTTCCAGTTGGGCTGAGGTATGATAGCTACTCTAAATCCTTCGCTCTCTATGATACGACCGATCACAGCGGTGCCAAATGTTGGGTGGTCTACATACGCATCGCCAGATACGATGATCACATCGAGTTCGTCCCAGCCACGGGCTTCGACTTCTTTTTTGGTTATAGGCAGCCAATCGCTGAGTGGTCTTTGCTTTTCGTTGATCATAGTGCAAAACTATAAAAATTTAAACTCAATTGTAAAAATATAAAAGAATCTCTTATCTTTGGCTTAAGAAAATTAAAAAGCGATGAGAAAGTCAATGTTAATGCTCGTAATAATCCATTGTTGTATATTGGTGGCAGCACAAAACAAAAAGTACCAAAAAAAACGAAAAAATCCAGAAACTATCGAGGTCATCAGCGAAACTACTGAAGAAAATACAGACACACACGTTAATAAATATACCGTATTCTTTGGCTTGCTTGTCAATAATATAAGCACACCTTCAGTAGAAAATTGGTCATTCCCATTAACATCCTACACTGAATCACAGACTCAAGTTTACTATTCAAGGCAGTTTAGAAGGAAATACGATCATATATTTTCACGGGATCTAGCATATCGAGCAGGTATTATGACTAATTTACCTTTATTCAAGAAATTGGTATTTTCATATGGAGTAGGATTAGAAGTATTTGGTTTCAATTACCAAAGTAATGAGACTACGTTGGAAGAAAGAATAATAGATAAATACGAAGTAATCGACCCTGGAAGTCCAAAAACCTTTATTATCACCAATATAAATCCACAAATAGATATATCAAGCAACGGTATTTTCCTTAGTGGCGGTGACTTGAAATATAGTATTTTAGCTTTATATCTGCCATTGAGTTTCAATTATAATGTATTTGAAGATTTGAATGTATCAGCAAACTTAGCCATTACTATTCCACTTAAATCAACAACAGAAAATACAACAAACCTTCCTTTTCCAGGTACCACAAGTTTCAATACCACAAATGAATTTGACACTTCGATCAGCAGGGCATTATACCAAATCGGTGGTGGCCTGAATTATTCCATTATGGACAACATCAATTTAGGTGTCAATTACCGATATACTGTAAATTCGCTTTTCACAACCATCGCAAATAGAAACTTTTTTACTAGCAATAATATAGATGGAAAAGTCAGTTTAACTTCTTTAGAATTGAGATTAGGGTATTGTTTTTAAAAAGGAAATAACAAAATTTCTCATTTGTTTTTAATAGAATTATATTTGTAAACTTTTTACGGAATCTATTTTTACCTAATGCCATAAACAATAAATGAAAAAATATTCTGAATTAAATAACAAAAATATGTTACTAAAAATTAAAAATAGCCTATTATTTTTATTCACCCTATTAATTTTGGGTTGCGAAAGGAATATTAATTCATTGACTGAAGTAATTTCACCGTGTGAAAATTTATTTAAAAAAGAACTTGAACCAATTAAAAAAATAGCAACTTCTGATTTTTTTAACGCTAGACTATTAAATGGAGCTCGAACATCTGAGAAGTACTTGGTAACTAGTGGAGATATAAATAGAACGTATAAATATATTGTTGTCAACCATAAAGCACAAACATTTAATTATTTTGAAAAGCCTTATGTACTTGGTTCGCCACTTTCTGATAGTAGATTATATCAGATTCACAATGATCACTTGTACCTTGCAAGATTAGATAGGACGTTAGGATGGATAATGGAAGCAGTCCATTTAGAAACAATGGACAATGAAGTAATACCACTAATGCTTGGAAATGAAATGCCAAAAGAAATTTTGCAGGTAGAAAAATTTGAAGATGAAATTTATATTCTCGCGTCTTTTGCAATGCAAAATATAATCTTTTCATATGATATTTCAAATAAAACCTTGAAAATAATTCACAATCCTGCAGATGAATATTATACTATGGGATTTAAAGTTTTACAATTCAATCCTAATAATAACTTTATTTTAAGGGCTGCAATAGATTCTATTAATTCACAAACTATTATTGAAGGTATCAATATAACTACACAGTTCACCTTCTATAAAAAAACATTTAATAGGCTACTTAGAAACCATAACTTTCCACACAATACTGAAATTTTACCTTTTGATTCTAATGATCGTATT
>CALFYH010000027.1 GCA_937952155.1 uncultured Saprospiraceae bacterium | reverse complement strand
AGACGAAAACACCTATACTAAACTAAGTACCAATCCAGCCATCGCTCTAGAAATATGCCATCCACTATTTAATGACGATATATCTAAGAGTATAGTAATTGGCTCATCACTACCTTGCTATGATGGAATATCATGTCAAATGCCAGAAGCAAAATACATCTATAATGGTCAAGCAGCTTTATATGATGGATTGGAAACTTCACAGGAAATTCTAATAAAAATAGCAAGAAGGTACCTTTATAGCCCTGAGCTACCAGGTGGTAGATCTCCATTTGGCATAGATTCAGGTGCTTTTATTCAGCATGTTTTTCGATTTTTTGGTATCATATTACCAAGATTCCCCAATGAACAGTATTTATACGGTGAAATTGTAGATTTTACCGACTTGGCTGTCGAAGGAGATCTCGCCTTCTGTGCTGATACCGAAAATCAAATCAATCATGTAGGCATTGTGATAGGCGACAAAAAAGTACTCCATGTTCACGGATGTGTGCGCATAGATAAAATCGACCACCACGGATTCTACAATTACGATCTTCAAAAATACACCCATAAGCTGCGTATTATCAAGCGATTACTTTGATCTTCTTTGCTTAAATGTTATCAAACATCTACTAAAATTTTGGCCAAAATAAAATCAAAAATCTCCTTACCTTTGTAGGTCAATATTCTTCATATGATAGTACCATTTACAGAATTAGATCCATCATCCCGCGTATGGATTTTTCAAGCTGATGTCGAACTGAACGATGCACTTGCTACTGAAATGAAGCAAGAATTATTTGAATTTCTAAAAGAGTGGACAGCGCATAATGTGGCACTCTATACATCAGGTGATATTTTTTACAATCGGTTTATCGTCATTATGGTAGATGAAAGATTTCAAAATGCCAGTGGTTGTTCCCTTGACACATTAAATAGATTTATCAGTCTTTTAGAAAAAAAATATAACATCGGTTTATTGGAGAGGATGGCAGTAGCCTATCAAAGGCCAGGTACAGATAAAATAGAAACGGTTCATCTACACCAATTATCACAATTTGCCAAAGACGGAAATATTGATGAAAATACCTTTGTTTTTAACAATCTTGTAAAGTCGAAAGCAGAATTCGAAAGTAGCTGGAAAACGCCAATTGCTGACAGCTGGCATCAAAGATTTATGTAATCATCCGATTTTTGTGATCACTCGTCGGAATATCTAAACTTACCGGGATGTAAAAACGTTTATGCTTACAAATATAAAAAAT
>CALFYH010000026.1 GCA_937952155.1 uncultured Saprospiraceae bacterium | reverse complement strand
TTCAAATATCCTCTATAAAAAAAATATCCCAACATAACAATAGGCATAATTTTAATATTGATAATTGCGCCTAATATTAATCCGCCAATAATTTCATTTCCATTTTTAGCAAGTTTTAATGATTCCAAAATTGCCCACATTAAGAAGATTGTCATTTGCACCATTCCAAGATTGTTGCTAGCAAATTGAAATGATAAAATCACAACGATCCATGCCCAAATCTGATATTCCTTAGGTGTCAGTCCTTCAGAAATAAGGTATTGGTAAAATAACTTGAAACTCCTGTAAAGCAAAAAACATGACAACAAACACCAAATAAACTCTGTGATGAAATAATTTCCAGTAAATGGAATAAGGAAGATAATAAAAAAAGGACTGTACGAATATCCCATTCCATCTTTTGCATAAGGTGGTAAATAAGGATTCTTACCATGATATAATTTATAAGCAGCTTCTATATACACATCAAAATCGCCACCATCCTTCGCAGACAAATAAGACAAAATTACACTAAGAAGTATAAAAAAGACTGTTAACTTATTGGAAGAAGCCCACTTAAATTTTGAGCGAAGCATAGCTTACTTTTATATGAGTTGCAAAAGTATGAATTCTCTTAAATCATTGTTATTTCTGTATCTACTATTTACTCAGTTTTTATCTTTAGCCCGATATAAAATGTTCTCGGCATATTGGGTCCATAAATATAATTGCTATCTCGATTTTTACCTTTGTCGAAATCCGATTGATATTCATTTAGTATATTCTTAATACCTCCATAAATCTCGAGGTTGTTTTCAAATTTATGAATGTGAAAAGTATATGAAATCTTACTGTTAAATTCTGAAAATGACTTTGCAGCTACCATTTTATCCGTAGAAAAATTTTCCGAACCACCAAAATGAGCCAATTGCATTTTACCAGTATAAACATAGTTAAGGTTTATATTCCATTTTTTATTTGGAGTTAAACTGAGATTTGTAAAGCCGTAGTCGTTGGGTGTACGCAAAAATGCCTTTGTTGGGTTTACGTCCTGAATATATTGCACAGGAGTTTCATATTGACTTTTTTGCACTGTAAAACCAGTTTCCAATTGTATTTTCTTATTGTAATTTGCTCTTAATTCTGTGGTAAATCCTGAAACTGTAGCGCCTTGACCATTTTGCTTTTCGAATATTTTTCCGAAATTATCTTCACCGATATGAGTCAAAACAAAAACATTGCGCAAATGCGTATAAAATCCCTCCAAGGTAAATCCAGCAATCCATCTATCCGATGCCTTGTCATAATTTACAGAAGTACTTATGCTTTGTGATTTCTCTTCTTGCAAATTTGGAGAAAGCTGCACTCTCGATACGCCACCACCAGCAAATGCTATATGCAAATCGGTGTCAAAAGCTTGTGGCGCACGAAAACCAGTTCCAAAACTTAATCTAAATTGTGTATAATTTTTAAGTTTGTATAGCAAAGCGAGCCTAGGGCTTAAAACCATTTTATTTAATAGATTGTGTTTGTCCAATCTAACACCAGAAAGTAAATTAAAATTCTTTATAAAATCCCAATCACTTTGCACAAAAACTCCCAAATCCTTGGTATGCTGATCAACCAAATATTTGTAACTCGGAATATTGTCAAAAACTTTATCAGAGATAAATTCAGACCCAAAAGTAATTACATTCTTCGCTTTTAGAAAATTGCTAATCTCGTGATTGAATTGGAATCCGCCTTGAAGCGTTGTAGTTTTGGACAAGCCATAAGGTGGATTTTCTAAATGATTTTGTATATCGACTTGCTCATCAGGGAAGACGCCAGTATAATGATTTCTACTCGTGCTTTGAAAGGCCGAATAAACAATAAAAGATGACTTTTCATCATTAAAATTGATTTGATAATCTGCGCTTCCCATCCAAATCTTGTGGGTTCTTTCTTCAGATTGCTGTGCTAGATAAGCAGATTTGTCTACCATTTCACCACCAAAACGGTACTCATTCAAATTGCTAATAGAAATTTCTAGTTTTTGATTTTCACTAAATTTATTGAACGAATTAAAGCCAAAAGAAGTGTTTTCTACCTTTGGAATTTCAGAAAAATTATCGCCATTAGCATCATAAAAATCTCTATCTCTTTTGTTTATAAAAAAGGTAATTCCTGCACTTTTTGATTCATTTACCAATGTGGCATTACTACTTAGGTTTATGTCGTTGGTTTTTTTACCCATATTCTGATAAAAAGTATTGATTTCGTAACCACTTTTTTTAGGTAATTTGGTGATCACATTTACAGTGCCACCAATAGCACTCGATCCATAAAGTGATGATCCTCCACCACGTACCACTTCAATACGTTCGATCATATTCACAGGCAGTTGTTCCATACCATAAAGTCCCATCAAAGGACTGAAAATAGGCCGTCCATTTATCAAAATTTGTGAGTATCCACCTTGCAAGCCATTCATACGCAACTGTGTGTAATTGCAGGTTTGACAATCGGTCTCGATCCTAAGCCCCGGCTGAAATTTTAACCCTTCAGAAAGATTACAAACTTGTAGATTATTTAGGGTCTTATTATCTAAAATATTTACAATCACTGGTGAATCGGTTTTCCTTTTAAAGGTTTTGGTGCCAGTCACAACCACTTCTGTCACTACTTTCATTGCAAAAGTATCAGTGTCAGTAACAGCGTTTTGTGCAAGGGTAAAATTTGCTAATCCAAAAAAAATTATGCAATTTGCAAACTTATGTAAAGCCATGCGAAAGTATTTTTGATTTGCAAAGATAGGCTTTTAAACCTAAAAAATGCATTTGAAATCTATTACGAAGCTAACTTATTGCAAATCAGCAAGTAAGCCGACCTAAATTCTAAAACTAAAATGATGCTTAGTTTTTTCATTCATAGACGTTGATTTATTGCACTTTAACTTCACACTACGAATCCCAATGTTTAATTTTGGTTACAAGGAATGATTTCGTCCATAATAAACTACTTTTCGTAGATAAGCTAGCCCATTTTGCAACCTGTCTTCATATTTTGACGTCAGTTTGCAAGGACATGTGGTAATGAATCAATATCCATTTCACATTATTAACAAATCGAAACAATTTATCATGCAATCGAAAACCTTTTATCTTTTACTAGCACTTACACTATTATCATTTTCAGTCATAGGACAGATAACGGTAGATGGTAAAATTTATGATGAAAATAAAGAACCTATTGCCTTTGCATCGCTTTCGTTGCTTTCATTACCTGATACTATTCTGGATCGTGGCAGTTTGAGCGATGAAACAGGGAGTTTTGTCTTTGAGCATGTAAATCCTGGAAAATACATTATACTTGCATCATATATAGGTTATGAAAATTTATATTCAGAAAATTTCACAATTCATCCTGAAAATAAAACTGTGACTGTAGAAATGAATATGAAACAACAAAGCAAACTACTCCAAGAAGTTGTCATAAGTGCGAAAAGACCCTTTTTGGAACAAAAAGCTGATCGCTTAGTCATTAATGTGGCCAACAGCCCAATTGCTGCTGGACGCACTGCACTTGAAATTTTGAAAAAAGTACCAGGACTTGTTATTGTCCAAGAAAAAGTAACATTAGGTGGAAGTCAAAGTTTACAAATATGGATCGATGGTAAGCCTTCACCATATCAGGACATGAATGCACTTCTTAAAGATATGCCGGGTGATCAGATCGATAAAATAGAGCTTATCACTCAGCCTGGGGCGCAGTTTGATGCCGCTGGAGGAGCCATTCTCAATGTAGTTCTAAAAAGTAATGCTAACTTAGGTTGGAAAGGAACTGCCAGTTTAAATTTAGGCGGATATCGTTACGATCATAGTCGATTTTTTGGCAATAATCAAAATGACTTTGGAAGGATAAATCCAGGATTAAATCTTACATATAGAGGAGGAAAGATAAGTTTTTTTGCAAATGGAACCATAAGTAAAGGTAGTTATTTTGATGGATTTGAGGTCAAGCGCTATATTGAAACAGATATTTATAATGGAAAAAACTTGAATAAAGCAAACTACTTTTATCGAGCGATCAGAACAGGCATAGATTATTATGTTTCTGAAAAAACGACATTGGGTCTTACGACAAGAATCTGGGGACGTAATGGTGATGAAGCTGCGACAAATAGAACAACTGTCACAGATGAATCTTTGCCTGATAAGGTACTTTACGCATTTTTTACAGATAACAATGGAGAAGATAAAGCTCGTGGATTCTATTCTAGTTTTACTTTTAAACATGAATTTGATAAAATACTTGGGAAAACATTTACATTAGATCTTGATCACAGCAATATTAATAGTACTAGTATAAATAATCTTACAATATATCCCGAAGATTCTCCGACTCAACGTTCTCTATCTCAACAAACTGTAACCCAGCCAATTGGACTATATGTAATCAAAAGCGATT
>CALFYH010000025.1 GCA_937952155.1 uncultured Saprospiraceae bacterium | reverse complement strand
CTCGATGGATGATTACCTTCAGAATAAATAACCTGTTTCTTTTTATATTGATTCACATTTCTGTCGGTAGTAAGATTATGTAATCCATTACCTCCAAAATCAAACAACATTTCCTGTATACCCGTTACATCAGGCGCATACTGTTTTTGTAAAAGTGACACTTTTTTCAATCGACTTTCAATAGCACTTAATAATTCAATTTCAGTAAATGGTTTTGTAATATAATCATCGGCACCGAGGCCCATTCCTCTTCTGAAATCTTCTTTTTCTGTTTTAGCCGTAAGGAAGATAAATGGAATATCCATTGTGGACGGATGATTAGACAAAATTCGCAATACACCAAAGCCGTCGAGTTCTGGCATCATGATGTCACATAATATGAGATCGGGAATTTCTTCAAGAGCTTTTGAAGTGCCTATTTTACCATTTTCAGCCGTAAATACTTTGTATCCAGAGAGTTGTAATAGTTCTTCTATATTCTCCCGTACATCATTATTATCTTCGATAACAAGAATTTTTGCTTCCATGTTAATGGTTTGAAATTGTGAATTTTATGAATTGATTTTGTTTGGAATTTTTACATTAAATGTAGTACCTATATATAATTTACTGATAAAACTTATTTCTCCATCAAGCATTTCGAGATATTTTTTTACAATGTTGAGACCAAGGCCTGTTCCTTCAATATTTGTCACATTGCTAGCTCTAAAAAATCTATCAAAGAGATGTTTTTGATCTTCGTCGGGAATGCCGATGCCTTCATCAGTTACGGTGAAAACAATTATACTTTCATCGACAGTCATTGTACAATCAATCGTTCCATCGTCTTTTGAATATTTTATGGCATTAGAAATCAAGTTTATCAATGTATTTTTTAGGATTTTACGATCAGATTTCACCAAGATTCCATTTGTGTTTTGCTTGTAGATTAATTGCTGGTTTGGTTTTAATATGGTCTTCATCTCTTCAACAACTTCTTGAAAAAGTTCTATTGGATCAAAATCTTCGAAAAATGTTTGAATTCGACCTTCTTCCAACTTATTCATAGAGAGAAAATCATTCAAAATAGCCGTTAAATGTGCTACCGTTGATTTTACTCGATTGATATGCTTTTCCCTGTTGGCTTGTTGATCGCTCTCAGTATATCGCCCAATAAGAGAAACAGATGACAAAACCGTAGATAATGGTGTACGAAATTCATGTGAAGCCATTGAAACAAATCTGGATTTAAATTCGCCCAATTCTCTTTCTAATAATAAACTCTTCTCAAGCTCAGCTTCTCTGTCTTTTAGTTGTTGTTGGATTTTAATTTTGATATTTATTTCTTCTTCAAGCTGTTTATTGAGCGCAAGTAATTGGTTTACAACATTTTCTAGCTCGTATGTGCGCGCTATTACTTTCTTCTCTAACTCTTCATAGAGCATTTGCAACCTTTTTTCTGCATTCTTTATTTCCGAAAGGTCATGTATAAATCCTGTATAAATCGTCCTATCATTCAGTCGGACTTCGTTTACAGCAAGCCAAAATGGAAATTCTTCACCAGATTTTCTTTTTCCAGTGACTTCACGGCCAATGCCTATGATTTTTGGTATCCTAGATTGCTGATAATTTTGAATATATCCATCGTGACGAACTGCTTCTTTGTGTGGCATCAGCATGTTTATACTTTTTGTTACCAACTCATTTTCGTTGTATCCAAATAGTACACATGCGGATTTATTCACCTCTTCAATAATTCCTCTTGAGTCAATAATTATTATGCCATCTACAGCATCATCAAAAATTGCTTGGAGCCGAATTACAGCATCTTGATAATCATTCATTCAATTTATTTTAATTCCACTCATTCATTTGCACATCAAATTTCCGATAATAGTACCTTTAATTGTAATTATAAAAATCATGTAAAGTAATGATTTAAATCATATCTATCCTAATTTATTTGGTGCAACTTTGACACAAATTTAAAATAACAATATATGAACCTTCTAAATCCAGTTTCTTCGATCATGACTCCCAATCCAATTACAATAGGAGTTGATGAGCCATTAGCTGTTGCCGATAAATTGTTTAAACAGCATCGTATTCACCACTTACCAGTCATAGCAGAAGGTGTGTTAGTTGGTATTATTAGTAAGTCTGATTTTTCTTTTTTTAGACGCGGGTTTCTGTCTGATGGTGTAGATAAAGTAGAGGATGATGTAAGACTTAACAATTATACTGCCAAAGAAATAATGACCAAAAAGCTAGCTAAGTTGGACCCAGATGACAAAATCAATGTTGCACTTGAAGTTTTTAGAGAAAATCTTTTCCATGCGATACCTGTTGTGCAAAACGAAAAAATAATTGGTATTCTTACCACATTTGATATTATCAATAATTTGGCAAAAGATGCAAATGCTGTAGCTTCTTACGAGTAAACAAAATATATTATTCCATTTCGCAATGCCATAAAAGATTTTGAAATGTTGGACATAAAAATTTACGGGACTGGAACACCAGGGTATCAACTGGCAAAATTGAAAATTGCTGAAATGCTCAAAATATCTGGCTTAGAGTTTAAGTTAGATGAGGTAACAAATATTTCTGAAATTATTGGGGACAATATCGCTTCTGTACCTGCAGTTAAGGTAAATAATTCGCAACTTTATGAAATAAAACCGAACGGAAGTTATCAAAAGTCCCTTCGCGACACCATTCAAAATATTCTTAAAGCAGAAAATTATGGCAATATGCTAAAGATCATTGTCCCTACAGATTTTTCAGAGCCTTCTTTGAATGCTTATAATTTTGCAAATCATCTAGCAAAGGAGTTTCAAGGAGTTATTAGGCTTACCCATATTTATTATCCCACTTCAGCAGATGTCAATCAAATGGTTGTGATCAATGATGAAGTAGAAAATGTCCATAAGGAGAAATTGGATAATTTGGTAAAATCACTAAATCAAGACTGGATTGGTAATTTTGTAACTGAGCCTATGGTCGAAGGTATCTATAAAGTAGGTTTCCCAAAAATGGAATTGATAGAAATGTCCAAAGAACCTGATACCGTGATTGTGATGGGCACAACTGGTACAGGCGATGCTTTCAAAAAGATTTTTGGTTCGTTATCACTAGACATAATTGACCAGTGTCATTGCCCGCTGTATCTGATACCACCTGGATGTAATTATCCAGCTACTAATGAAATTGTCTATCTTTCTGAAGACTTAAAAAATGATTCATTGCACTTGCTCTATGTAGGACGAATTTGTTTGAAAACTGGTTCAAATTTCAAATTGGTTCATTATCGCAAAGGCGAAGAAGAATATGATGTTTCAGACACTATCAAGTTGATTGAAAGTTATTTTCCTAATTTAAACTATAAAATAGAAATAGAAGATACAACAGACATCTTCGGGAAAATAAAAAATTTGGTTGGTGAGAAAGAAAATCATTTGGTTGTTTTATCCACAAAACATAGAAATATCTTTCAAAATTTGTTCCACAAAAGTGTGACAGAATTTGCAGCGCTCAATAGTATTTGTCCCTTGTTGATTTTATCAGACAAGTCCATCGAATAAATTATGTAGTTCGGTTTTCTAAATACGGTTTG
This sequence comes from uncultured Saprospiraceae bacterium, assembly GCA_937952155.1. GTDB lineage: Bacteria > Bacteroidota > Bacteroidia > Chitinophagales > Saprospiraceae > OLB9. The sequence goes on along the minus strand of CALFYH010000025.1, from coordinate 1,424 downwards.
TGCATTTTTCCATACATCGGCTTTTGGGCTTTAACTTTTAACGGCCAATATTGTTATTATAAGTTTAAAATCAAAGGCAAATCATATGGACAAGCGTTTATTTAATCCTGATGCCCACTTTCTTTCGGGACCTAATAGCCGTGGAAAAGAATTACTATTCCTTTTTAAAGTTTTTTTCCAGTTTTTGGGCGCTTTTCGAAAATTGCATTTTGTAGGTCCGTGCGTAACTGTTTTTGGTTCGGCCCGTTTTGACGAAAATAATATTTATTATAAACAAGCCAGATCACTTGGGAAGGCGCTGAGTGAAATGGGTTTTGCAGTCATGACAGGTGGCGGACCTGGTATCATGGAAGCAGCAAACCGTGGCGCAGCTGATGTCAAAGGACAGTCGATTGGATGTAATATCAAACTTCCAAAAGAACAATTTTCAAATCCTTACCTAACAAAGACTATAAATTTTGATCATTTTTTTGTTCGTAAAGCCATTCTTACAAAATATTCATACGCTTTCGTTGTGATGCCTGGAGGATTTGGTACCTTGGACGAATTGTTCGAAACATTGACACTAATCCAAACAGGTACCTTGCACAATTTTCCAGTGGTTATTATGGGAAAAGATTATTATAAAGATATCCAAGAAATGATAGTCAAAATGATAGATGAGCGTACGATTTCATCTAATGATAAGAATCTCATCCTTTTTACAGATGATATTACCGAAGCTTGTGATCATATCGGCAATTTTATCAAAACAAATTATAAAGTAAAATACAAACCTAATTGGATTTTGGGTGAAGGGTAATCAGCTGAGATTCATGCGCCTTACTAAAAGGAATAATGGGTAACTAATCATCAGAAAGATAAGAGCGAATTTGCTGCTATCGATATCGCTATATACCGCACCACCTAGAAAAGCTAAAGAGAGTAATATTAACACCATCGGTAATACTGGAAAGAATGGTGCTTTGAATGGTCGTGGCAAATCTGGTTCTGAATCGCGCAACTTGATTAATGCTCCAAAACCAGCTGCATAACTTAGCACAAAAAAGAAGGTCGCAATGTCGGATAGTTTACCGCAAATTTCTTTTCCTCCCAATATCAAAAGAATAGATAACAGTGCTGTCAACGGCATAGCAACTGAAGGTGTACCTACTACATTAACTCTTGAAGCTGCTTTAAAAAACAAACCATCACGGCTCATCGAGAATATCACTCGCGGAGCAAACATGATTTGTGCGTTTACAATTCCAAGGATAGATATCATCAGAAATAAAGTAATAATCTTGGAGTAACCATTACCGAAGATATAGCTGATTGTGTCGGCTGCAGCCAATTTTGAATTCCTAAGCATATCTAAAGGTAGTGCATACAAGATAGCTGCATTGACCAAAATATAGATAAGAATAATCAAGATTACACCAGAT
>CALFYH010000024.1 GCA_937952155.1 uncultured Saprospiraceae bacterium | reverse complement strand
TTGTTATTGTCAGGCACCACTATTGTTTGACTTGTCACATAATAGGGCGTGCTGAAATCCACTTCTGCCAAATGCTCGGGCGTGATAACGATGCCGTCAATGACAACATCATAATTATTGCGTCCCAAACCGGATATTAAGCCCTCATAACTGTTTTGTACAAATACGGCTCTTTTTCCCATCACCTCAGCAACGGCATGGATAATATCCACGTCAAAACCCTTGATAATTGCCGGATTATTGGGGTCTGCGAAGCAATAAGGCGCACCGCTGCAAGCATCAGCTCCGAACGTAATAATATGATCGTTATTATCGTTTGATTGTGACAGTAAACTGTGTGGAAAAAAACTTAATAACAAAAAAAAAGACTGCAAAAAGGCAGTCTTAAATTATAAATGAATTAATTAGTTTTTAAAATCCCAAGTTTCTAAAAACTTTGTTGTGTAATTACCAGCTTTAAAATCTTCGTTATTCATTAATTTTAAATGGAAAGGAATAGTAGTTTTTACGACTTCAATTACATACTCACTTAAAGCTCTGTGCATTTTAGCAATTGCTTCTTCGCGGGTTTGAGCAACTGTAATTAACTTACCAACCATACTGTCGTAATTTGGAGGAATGGTATAACCACTATACACGTGTGAATCTACTCTAATTCCATGACCACCTGGAGTATGTAATGTTGTAATTTTACCAGGACTTGGAACAAAGTTCATAAATGGGTTTTCAGCATTTATACGGCATTCGATTGCATGTAATTGCGGATAATAATTTTTTCCGCTAATTGGTACACCTGCTGCAACTAAAATTTGTTCTCTTATTAAATCGTAATCAATAACTTCTTCTGTAATTGGGTGTTCAACTTGAATACGCGTATTCATTTCCATAAAATAAAAATTACGGTGTTTATCAACCAAAAACTCAACTGTGCCTACTCCTTCATATTTTATAGATAATGCGGCTTTTACAGCTGCTTCGCCCATTGCATCTCTTAATTCAGGCGTCATAAAAGGGCTTGGTGTTTCTTCAACTAATTTTTGATGACGACGTTGAATGCTACAATCACGCTCACTTAAATGGCAAGCTTTATCGTATTGATCGCCTACAATTTGTATTTCGATATGGCGAGGCTCTTCGATAAACTTTTCCATATACATGGCACCATTTCCAAATGCAGCTTCAGCTTCTTTACTTGCACTTTCGTAATTTGGTTGTAAGTCTTCTTCTTTCCAAATAATTCTCATGCCTCGTCCGCCACCACCTGCAGTTGCTTTGAGTATAACGGGATATTTAATTTTTTTGGCAATCTGTTTCGCTTCTTCTATATCGCTAAGTAAGCCTTCAGAACCTGGAATAGTTGGAACTCCGGCTTTCTTCATAGTATCCTTTGCAGACGACTTATCGCCCATACCGTCAATCATTGCAGGAGATGCACCAATAAACTTGATGTTATGCTCGCCACATATGCGTGAAAATTTTGCGTTTTCACTTAAAAAACCATATCCGGGATGTATGGCATCGGCATTGGTAATTTCTGCCGCAGAAATGATATTAGGAATTTTAAGATACGAGTCTTTGCTCATTGCAGGTCCGATACAAACTGCTTCATCTGCAAATCTTACATGGAGACTTTCAGCATCTGCTTTAGAATAGATGGCTACTGTTTTTATACCCATTTCCTTGCAGGTACGAATAATTCTCAAGGCAATCTCTCCTCGATTAGCTATTAATATCTTATTAAACATGTACATTACTTAATAAAGTGATGAAATATGACAATTGAAAATATGAGGTTTATACCTCTACCAGGAATAGTACCTGATCATATTCTACCGGTGAAGCGTCTTCTACAAGCACTTTTACTATTGTACCAGTAGCATCACTTTCTATTTCATTAAATAATTTCATCGCTTCTATAATACACACTACATCACCTTGTTTTACTTGGTCACCTACTTTGGTGAAAACTGGTTTGTCCGGGCCTGATGCTCTATAAAAAGTACCAACAATTGGCGACTTAATTTCTACTATATTTTTTCCTTTGGAAGTTTCAGCAGCTGGTTGTTCATCACTTTTAGTTGCTGCTGCGGTAGGAGCACTCGATGGTGCAATGACTGCTTGCTGTTGCGGCATGACAGACATAGTTGCTGGAGGCGCCGAAATATAGGTTTGTCCTGATCCTTTTTGATATTTATCAGTTCTGATCAGAACTTCAAAATCTTTGTCCTTGAGTTTAAATTCGGTAAGGTTGGATTTATTGATAAGCTTTATAAGCTCTTGTATTTCATTGAAATTCATAAGGCATTTATTTTAATGGTTATGCTTTTTAATGGTTATGCTTTGACTCTTTCTAAATATGCACCAGTCTTGGTATCAATTTTGATTCTATCTCCCTGATTGATAAAAATAGGAACCTTTACTTCAGCACCAGTTTCTACGGTTGCAGGTTTTGTAACATTGGTAGCTGTATCACCTCTTACACCAGGCTCTGTATAAGTAACTTCGAGGGTAATACTTTGCGGCATTTCAGCTGTTAGCGGTATGTTTTTTTCAGCGTGAAACAAAATTTCTATTTCGCTTCCTTCCTTTAGGAAATCAGGTCTTTCGAGCATTGCTTCATTTAGCGAAACCTGATCATATGTCTCATTGTCCATAAAATTGTATCCACTCTCATCATTATAGAGGTATTGGAATTTTCTTCTCTCAACACGGACATCATCTATTTTATGCCCAGCAGGAAAGGTGTTTTCAACTACTTTGCCTGTGGTGAGACTTTTGAGTTTTGTTCTGACGAAAGCATTGCCTTTGCCTGGTTTTACATGTAGAAATTCCACAACTGAGTATATATCACCATTATAGGTGAGACAAAGTCCATTTCGAATATCTGAAGTACTTGCCATAAATGATTATTACTATTTTTTTAAAAACATTGCAAAATTAAAAAACTTCTTTGGTAAACCAAATTTTATATTGTTATCAACAAATTGTGATTTAGTAGGCCCATTTAAGATAAAGGCTGCCCCATGTGAAGCCACCGCCAAATGCGGTCAACATCAGGTTATCTCCTTTTTTGAGCTGTGATTCATATTCCCACAAACAAAGCGGTAACGTACCTGCAGTTGTATTTCCATATTTATGTATATTGACCATGACTTTGTCTATCGGGAAATCCAGCATATCACCTACAGAATTTATTATACGCATATTGGCCTGATGTGGGACTAACCAATCAATATCTTCTGTGGTCATATTATTTCTTGCTAAAACCTGATTGACTGTGGTAACCATTCCAGTGACAGCAGCCTTGAATACAGGTTTCCCATCCTGAAAAACAAAATGTTCCTTGTTTGCCACAGTTTCAGGGGTAGCAGGTTTTAATGATCCTCCTGCTTTCATATGGAGAAATTCTCTACCAGAACCATCAGATTTCAATATCGCATCGATGACACCATTTCCTTCGGTATTTGGTTCCAACAAAACTCCACCAGCTCCATCACCAAAAATTATGCATGTGGATCGATCAGAGTAATCTACGATAGCAGACATTTTATCTGCGCCGATGACTATGACCTTTTTATACATGCCAGATTCGATAAATTTAGCGCCTGTAGTAAGTGCAAATAAAAATCCAGAACATGCGGCATTAATATCAAATCCAAAAGCATTTTTGGCTCCAGCCTTGTCCAAAATAGTATTGGCCGTATCAGGAAAAGTAGTATCTGGTGTAACTGTTGCACATATAAGTAAGTCAATTTCTTCTGGTTTTGTACCGGTCTTCTCTAAGAGTTGACGTACAACTTCTAAGCCCATATCTGAAGTCGCTTTGCCTGGCGTCCTAAGAATTCTCCTTTCTTTGATACCTGTTCTTGTGGTGATCCACTCGTCTGTAGTATCTACCATCTTTTCTAAATCTGCATTTGTAAGTACATCTTCAGGAACATATCCACCTACGCCAGTTATTGCTGCAAGGATTTTTGCCATTGCTTTTTGGATTTATTAATGACTTTTGAAAAGAGGCGCAAGATAATTCTTTTTATGTTTTGATAATAACGATAATAACAAATATTCAATTTATCTATTTTTAATTTACAATAATATTTAACACATAAAATACAGATAATTAATATAATATAAATTTAGGTAATTGCAAAATGAAAAATCAATAGGATGAAATTTTATGATTTGGTATTATAATTGATATAAGTTAAAATAGTGTATAGCAATAATATACAAATTCTAAAATATCATAATGTCTAGGATTTATTCAACATGATGATATAGTGAAGTAATTTTTTCATTTTTTAAAATAAGTATCTATGTACAGGATTAAAGTTTATTACTCTTTAGCAATGATGATATTGCTATCGGGGACAATGCTGGCAGGAGATATCAAAATCAATTTTTCGACTTCCAATATCAATGATGCCCGCAAATTGGCAAGCCAGGAAGGGAAATTGATTTTTGTAGATTTCTATGCTGATTGGTGCACACCATGCAAGTGGATGGAACAAACGACTTTTGCCGATGAAGAGGTAGTAAAAACACTTAATGGCAATTTTATCGCTGTCAAAGCTAATATCGACGAAGCAGAAGGGTATGATTTAAAAAATGCCTTTGAAGTCAGGTATTTACCTACCATGCTGATTTTTAATTCTGAGGGACAATTGTTGGATAGAGTAGAAGAAACGCTTTCGCCTCGAAAACTCATCGAATTGCTCGAAAAATACAATGCCCCAGAACATAAAAAAGTGGTAAAATACGACTTCAATACTTCGCCGACACAAGCTAAGAGAGCACAATCTGAAAGTATGAAACAGACGGCTTCAGAATATACAAAATATTTTGAAGAGCCTCAAAAGAATGATGTCTTCAGAGTACAAGTTGGTGTCTTCCAACGACATGAAGGTGCAAATGAAATGGTGAAAACACTTCAGCAGCTGTTTGTAGAGCAGGTGACTGTAACGAATGAATTGAAAAATGGTGTTCCTGTCTATAAGGTAAGATTAGGTCAGTTTACCACGCAAAGTGAAGCTGAGAATTTCAAAAATACCTTAAAGAATGAGTACAACATGATAGGAATCGTCATTTGAAAATTTTAAATATGCCATCTACGCTTATAAAAAACATAAAAGCCATCATTGGCGTACAGTCTAAGCCGTCTTCCTTCAAAAAAGGAGCGGCTATGTCTGTTGTTGAAACAATCGAAAATGCATATATTTTAATAGAAGGTGACACGATCAGCGCTTTCGGAAGTATGGAAAATATGCCGGAAAGAGCTGATGTCATTATAGATGCTGAAGCTGGATTGGTTATGCCTTGTTGGTGTGACAGTCATACGCATATTGTGTTTGCTGAAGGTAGAGAAGGAGAATATGTGGATAGGCTGAAAGGTGTTTCATACGAAGAAATAGCAAAAAATGGTGGTGGTATCCTCAATTCAGCAAAAAAATTGCATCTAAAATCTGAAGACGCACTGTACGAATCAGCCTTTAATAGGCTCAATGAAGTCATTGGTATGGGCACAGGAGCTATTGAGATTAAAAGTGGATACGGCTTGAGTACGGTAAGCGAATTGAAAATGCTAAAAGTTATCAGGCGTCTTAAGGAAAATAGCAGCGCTACTATAAAATCTACCTTTTTGGGAGCTCATGCCATTCCTATGCAATATAAGGAAGATAGGCAAAAGTATATTGACCTTGTAATCCACGAAATGATTCCTTTGGTGGCAGGAGAAGGATTGGCGGACTATTGTGATGTATTTTGCGATAAGGGATTTTTTACGGTTAGTGAAACTGATCAAATTCTAAAATCGGCAGCGAAATATGGTTTGAAAGCAAAAATTCACGCCAATGAACTAGCTATTTCAGGTGGAGTACAAGTAGGAATTGCAAATAATGCCATTTCTGTTGATCATTTGGAAGCCATCGGGCAAGAAGAAATCGATGCACTAAAATATGCTGATACAATTCCAACGGTCTTGCCGTCATGTTCTTTTTTTCTGCATATCCATGATGCACCTGCTCGGCGGATGATAGATGAAGGGCTTGGCATCGCTATTGCCACTGATTATAATCCTGGATCAAGTCCTTCAGGAAATATACCATTATTGATGGCGTTGGCTTGCAATAATATGAGACTTATTCCGACAGAGGCATTTAATGGTGTCACTATAAATGGTGCATTTGCTATGGAATTGGGCGATAGTCACGGTTCAATTAGTGTAGGTAAAAAAGCCAATCTGATTATTACAAAAGCAATACCTTCATTGAATTATTTTGTGTATGCTTTCGGAAGTAACCACATTCATAAAGTCCTACTAAATGGGAAAGTGGTAAATAATGCCTAAGGAACTTATTGTTTCAAATCATTGTTATAATGAAAATTTTTAGAATCCAATGTCGCAAAATAAAAGTTGTGGTGAATTGCAATTTTTTATGATATTTGCAGCGTTTTTTACAATAATTTCAGCAAATGTTATTACACATTCATAAATCTAAGATACACAGAGTGAAGGTTACTGAAGCAAACCTTAATTATGTAGGATCTATTACTATTGATGAAGCCCTCATGGAAGCTGCAAATCTATATGATGGCGAGAAAGTTCAAATTGTCAATAATAACAATGGTGAACGCATAGAAACCTATGTGATCAGAGGTGCACGTGGGTCAGGTATGATCTGCCTCAATGGCGC
>CALFYH010000023.1 GCA_937952155.1 uncultured Saprospiraceae bacterium | reverse complement strand
TGACTCAATTACATGTCTAAAAAAACGCATTGCAAGCTTGGATGCACAATTCCAATATCAATTCAATGAACCAGGACGAAAGGTCATACCCTATGTTTTAGCTGGTGTAGGTGGCGTAATGGAACAAGAAGGTGATTTTAACATTCAAATTCCTGCGGGCTTGGGCTTCTATTTCAAATTGGCTCCAAACGCATACGCAAACATCCAATCTGAATTCCGTTATTCTTTGGCTGATAATAGAAATAATCTCCAACACGGAATAGGATTTACATACTTATTTGGTAAAGCAACAGAAGAAGCACCAAAAGAGATGGAAAAAGTCATGGAAGATAATGATAATGATGGTATAACAAACGAGCTAGATCTATGTCCTAATGCTTTTGGTAGTAAGGAACTAAACGGCTGTCCCGACAAAGATGGTGATGGAGTAGCTGATTATTTGGACAAATGTCCAGATACAAAAGGTTTGACAGCATTTGGTGGATGCCCAGATACAGATGGTGATGGTATATCTGATAATGAAGATGAGTGTCCTAATGTTGCTGGTATCAAAACACTAAAAGGATGTCCAGAAAAAGTAATGGATACTGATGGAGATGGCGTACCAGATGCTGACGACAAATGCCCAGGTGAAAAAGGAACATCTGCTACTATGGGATGCCCAGATACAGATGGTGATGGTGTGGTAGATAAAGATGATAAGTGTCCGAACAAACCAGGTCTGAAAATATATTATGGATGCCCAGATACAGATGGTGATGGTATAGATGATAGTAGAGATAAGTGTCCAAAAGTAGCTGGAACTGTTGCAAATGAAGGTTGCCCTGAAATTAAATCCGAAGACAAAAAGACACTTGAAGTAGCTATGCAAGCCGTTCAGTTTCAGACAGGTAGCGCTATTTTAAAGACAGAATCCAATGCTGTGCTCAATCAAATCGCCGATATAATGAATCGATACCCAGATTTCAATATGAACATCAGTGGCCATACTGACAACACGGGTAGCTCGTCTGCCAATCAATCACTTTCTGAAAGAAGGGCTAAAACTTGTTATGATTACTTGATCAAGCGTGGGATAAGTGCCGAAAGAATGAATCATACTGGATTCGGTGAGTCACGACCAATCTCTACTAATGATAACGAAAAAGGTCGATCATTAAATAGAAGAGTAGAATTTAATTTGGTAAACAGACAATAGAAGACATATCAATTTTCATAAAAAATCCTTTGTAAATTCATTTTTGCAAAGGATTTTTTATTTACACTCAATACTCACAGAATGTAACTCAGTTATAACTATGGCTAAAAAACTTTATTCTTGTTCATCGGCCAGTACTTCTTTTCGAGAAGCAACGTATCCACGCCATTTGGTAAGTACAGATTCGAAATCTTCGGGTAATTCTGTCCGAAATTGCATGTATTTTTCTGTAACTGGATGTACGAACCCGATACTAGCAGCATGCAACGCTTGTCTTGGCATGATTTGGAAACAATTATCTACAAATTGCTTGTATTTATTAAAAAGCGTACCCTTCAGTATCCTATTGCCATCATATCTTGCATCATTAAACAACGTATGTCCGATGTGCTTCATATGAACGCGAATCTGATGCGTTCTCCCTGTTTCAAGTTGACATTTTATGAGTGAGACGTAGTATAATTTTTCGAGTACTTCATAATGCGTCACAGCATGTTTGCCCATACTTTCATCCTGAAATACGGCCATTTGCATTCTATCCTTTTCGTGTCGTCCTATATATCCCGTGATTGTCCCTTTATCTTCTTTGACATCGCCCCAAACAAGCGCAATATATTCTCTATCAATGCTATGATCAAAAAATTGCTTTGCTAAATGTGTCATAGCATAATCATTTTTTGCTATCAGGATAAGGCCCGACGTATCCTTATCTATCCTGTGTACTAGGCCTGGCCTGTCAGATTTATTTCCTTGAAGCAATGGCAATTGGTGTGCCTGAAAATGATACAATAATGCATTGACTAGGGTACCTGAATAATTTCCAACTCCCGGGTGAACGACCAATCCTGGTGGTTTGTTGATGACCATAACATGCTCGTCTTCGTAGTGAATATCGAGTGGTATATTTTCTGGCAAAAGATTGGTTTCATCTTCTGGATTTGACGGAAGCACGATGGCAATCGAGTCACCAGGTTTGATTTTGTAATTGGCTTTTATAATATTGTCATTCACAAGAATACAACCAGCTTTGATGGCATTTTGTATTCTGTTTCTTGATACTTTTTCCAATCTTGCTAAAAGAAATTTATCAATACGAACGGGTGTTTGTTTTGGATCACAAACTATCCGTTGATGTTCGTATAATTCATCTGAAGGTTCCAGATCTGTTGATTTAATTGCTGTCATTATCTGGTAATTAAAATTTGTATGTGACTCCGAAATCTAACCTAAAAATATCAGTCACACTTCTCTTTAGATCAAAACCGTCTAAGCTAGAATAGTTGATCACATTTTGGCTATTTCGTACATAATATGGTACACTTAATCCTGGTAAATAATTCATCCTAAAATTAATAAACCAATCATTTTTGACTGGGAGATTGAAGCCAGCAGCCGCTCCATATGTGAGAGACAATGCCCCTTTTTCTGTATTTAGGTCAGAAGAATCAGAATCATCTGCGATAGTTCTTGTGGTATTTGTAAATAGCCATTTGTACCCTAATTGGGCTTCAATGTAAAATTCAAATTTTCTAAAATATATGGCTGGATAAAATCTTAACTTCCCATTAAACCCAAGCAAATTACTGGTAGTAGTATAATTTACATCAAATACATTAAATTCGATAACTTCTTGTACAACTGCACCGTTTGACCCAAGATCATTGTAGTAACAGCTTAATCCCCAAAATAGAGGTTGATCTACCTTGAGTTGCCTCAAATACCCAAATTCAAATCCTAATTTAGCTTCGGGTATATTTTTACTAAAAAATCCCAAAGGTTTCATAAATGTCACATTTCCTTCAATAAAGTTCACTTTATACTGTGCAAAAGTTAAAGTACATGTGCCTACAAAAAAGAGCAAAATCAAAAATCGAGTAAAATATAACTTCATCATTTAAAATCAAACTACGATGCAAAGTAACACAAAAAACAGTGATTTGCGCAAAAAATAAACTTTAGCCGGTATATATAAGGTTGGATTGGAATTTAGGAATTATTCAAATTAAATAATTCATTTATGTATAAATATTTATAGAACAGTAAGTAAAATCAATATTTTCTCTTTTTGTATATCTTATTTCTAAGTCAGAACACATAGTTGGTTTCGCTGTGATCATCTATTATTTGCAAGTGAAATTGATTAGAAATATCTACCCATCGATACAACATTCCGATTATATCAGATATTTATTTTAATTTCGCCGCTGTATTGAAAGATGTAAAATCGTGAGCCAAAAAATAAAAATAGATTCGCTGTGTGTAAAGGAATATCCTGATCAGCGTACTACCAAACCACATCAATTGCCGCTTTATGCCACCTCTTCATTTGTTTTTGAAGATGCAGAAGAAGGGATTGATATATTCACGGGCAAGAAACAGGGACATTCGTACAGTCGTTATGGCAATCCGACTATTGATACCGTGGCACAAAAGTTGGCAGATTTGGAAGCTTTTGGCACAGGTTTGAATGCTTATGGTTTTTTGACTTCTAGTGGTATGTCGGCTATATCTATACTGATGATGTCACTGCTCAAACAAGGAGATACTGTTTTGACGCAGTCAGACTTATATGGTGGCACTACAGAGTTATTGCTCAAAGTATTGAGTAATGCTGGTATTAAAGTCATATTTACAGACTTGAACAATACTGATGCCGTAGAACAACATTGTCTGAACGATCGTTCGATAAAACTTATCTACTTTGAGACACCTGCCAACCCGACAATGAAGTGTATCGACATACATAGCATCAGTAAAATAGCCAAAAAATATGGTGCATTTACTTGTGTTGATAATACATTTTGTACACCTTTGATTCAGCAACCATTGAGTTTAGGCATTGACTTTGTTATCCATTCTACGACCAAATACCTCAATGGTCATGGCAATTCGATAGCAGGAATCATCATCGGTCACGAAGAGAAAATCAAGCACAAAATATGGACTACCTTAAAATTGATGGGTGCGACTTGCAATGCTTGGGATGCATGGCTCATCAATAATGGATTGAAAACATTATCACTTCGTATGGCGAAACATGCCGAAAATGCAATGAATATCGCAATCTGGCTTCAGAAGCACCCGAAGATAAAACGTGTAAATTATAATGGATTGGAAGATCATCCATATCATGAAATTGCCAAAAAGCAAATGAAAACGTTTGGTGGTATGCTGAGTTTTGAAATAGATCTACCTTTAAATGAGGTACTGAATGTGTTGAACAAACTGCAATTTTGTACTATGGCACCTACTTTGGGTGATGTAGATACGCTGATCCTGCATCCGGTTACCAGTTCACATCTGAATGTAGATAAATCACAACGAGAAGCAAATGGCATTACTGACCAGCTAGTAAGGATGTCTGTAGGTATTGAGAATCAAGATGATATCATTGCTGATTTAAGCCAAGCACTTCAATAACTTTATTAATAAAATAGAATATCATGTCCAAACCTGTAGTGAAGAAATCCCTTATTGAGATAGAAATAGGATTAAATGAAGATAAAATGCCGGAAACCATTCAATGGCGATCTGATGACAATCCCAATGGTAAAGATTTTACAGAATGTAAGGCCATATCATTGGCACTTTTTGATAAAGACTACAAGGATACATTGAAAATCGACTTGTGGACTACAGAGATGCAGGTGATAGAAATGGATCGATTTATGTATCAGACGCTGCGTTCATTGGCAGATACCTATTTCAGGGCCACCAATAATCAACAATTGGCTAACGATATGCAGCTTTTTGTAGATTATTTCGGAAAACAGACAGGTATTATAGCGCCAGAAACAGAGAATCAAGCCTAATTTCACAATATTTTATCTTCATATTAAAATAATTCTTAATAATTTATACATATTATTTTTTATTTGAATATTAATTCCTACTTTTGCTCTTACGAAATCAAAGCGAAAAGCCAACCTAAGGAGTTATGTGTAAAATTGTATCCGAAAGATTTATTGCCTGTATCGAAAAACTACGGGAACGTAATGAAATAAAGTCAATAAGACAATTTGCACTCAATGTGGATTACCACCCACAAAACCTCAACGATATCATTAAAGGCAATAGAGACGTTACGGTGGATCTCATCAGAAATGCTGCCGAAACATATAGATTTAATCCACAATATATATTTACTGGTTTAGGCAGTATGTTTTTGGATGAAGATGTAATGCAGCAGTCAGCCGCTCAAAAGTCTCATGTTTCACTCGAAAAGATCGTTTACGTACCTACAGCAGCGCATGCAGGATATACAGATCAATTCAATGATCCAGTCTTTATGGAAGATTTAGTAAGCTTTTCATTGCCAGATTACAAATTTCAACATGGTACTTACCGTTGTTTTGATATAGTAGGAGATAGCATGGAGCCTTCATTATATGCTGGTGATAAGGTCGTTTGTTCTGCTGTAGATAGTAATAATTTTTATAGCTCAGTCAGAAATAATCTGGTTTACGTCATTGTGATGGACGGAGGATTGGTCGTGAAAAGGGTAAAAAATAGAATACGAGAAGCAGCTGTGTTAGAGTTGCTATCTGATAATAACTACTATCAACCTTATGAAGTCCCAGCTAATGAAATAAAAGAAATTTGGCACGTCGAAGTGAAAATTTCACCATATCTGCCTTCACCAAACAATATAAGGCATGCTTTCCATGAAGAAATGGATGATATGAAAAAAATCATAGACCAACAGTCGCGTTCTATTCTTGTGTTGAACCAGACCGTCGAAAAATTATTAAAGCAAAACCGCGCAATTTATTAATAATAACAACTTATTTCTACCAATTTAAGGGAGACTTCATAGAGTAAATTGTATTTTTGCTCCACCAAATTTATTTATATCATAAGTAAGATGAACCAACTCACAAATCATATTATGATGATCAGACCAGCCAATTTTGGTTTTAATGATCAGACTGCATCGAATAATGCGTTTCAGTCAACCGATAAGATTGCCGATACAAAAGCGCTCAAGGACATCGCAAAAGCCGAATTTGATTCAATGGTTTCTACATTAAGGAGCGAAGGTGTCGATGTTTTGGTTATAGAAGACACAGTTGAGCCGATCAGACCTGATGCTGTTTTCCCAAATAACTGGATCAGTTTTCATGAGAATGGTGCATTGATCACTTATCCGATGTATGCCCCAAATAGACGGCTAGAAAGAAGGGAGGATATCATCGGAATAATAGAAGATAAATTTAAAGTCAAAAATCGGTACTCGTTTGAATTTTACGAAGATGAGGATGAACCACTTTTTCTAGAAGGAACTGGCAGTATGATTTTTGATAGAAAAAATGAGATAGTTTATGCATGTCTTAGTCCTAGGACTGATGCCGTTTTGATCGATAAATTTAATGTATTGATGAACACAAGAAGTGTGGTTTTTCATGCATTAGACAGGAACGGCAAAGAAATCTACCATACCAATGTAATGATGGCTTTGGGACATGATTTTGTGGTAATTTGCATGGAAAGTGTCAAGACCGAAGAAAGTAAGACGCAATTGAGAAAAATTTTTGACCAAACTGGCAAAGAGATAATTGAGATCACCTTAGATCAGATGGAAGCCTTTGCTGGCAATATGCTCGAAGTGCTCGGAAAAGGTGGAAAAAGGCTTTTATGTCTTTCGCAGACTGCATATAATTCTTTGACACAATTACAAAAAGAAAAATTATCTCAGAAAACAACTTTGTTGCCTTTGGCTATTGACCACATCGAAAAATTCGGTGGAGGTAGCGTCAGATGTATGATGGCAGAAATATTTTTACCAATAAAATAAAAAGTGAACACATGGCTGAATCACCTTTAATCCATATCGGGGAAGAAAACGGAATCTATACCCTTACTATCACTAGGCCTGAAGCCCTAAATGCGCTGAATAGGCAAGTTTTTAATGAACTTGAAGCATTTTTCAGTACTTACAATGGCGATTTTCAAGTAAAAGGTGTCATCATTACAGGTGCTGGCAATAAGGCCTTTGTAGCAGGTGCGGATATAAAAGAATTTGCGGCGATGGATGCTGTGGCAGGCTCAGCACTTTCAAAACGTGGTCAGGATATCTTCTTTATGATAGAGCGATTTCACGCACCTGTCGTAGCAGCGGTAAATGGTTTTGCGCTAGGTGGTGGATGTGAACTGGCTATGTCTTGTCATATTCGTGTAGCTGGAAATAATGCAAAATTTGGACAACCAGAAGTAAACCTAGGTCTAGTACCTGGCTATGGCGGCTCACAGCGATTGGTGCAGCTCGTAGGAAAAGGTAAGGCTATAGAAATGTTGCTAACAGCCGATATGATCAATGCTGAAGAAGCGCTGCGATTGGGATTGGTAACCCATGTAACAGAAAGTGGCGAAGAAGTGACGAAGGCCAAGGAGATATTATCAAAAATCTCTACGAAAGGTCCGTTGGCTGTCAAACAATCTATCGCCTTGATCAATGCCTATTTTGATAAAAAAACTGATGGTTTCGAAAGTGAATATATGGATTTTGGATTGACCATCGGAAGTGAAGATAGTAAGGAAGGCGCTGCGGCTTTTGTTGAGAAGCGTAAAGCTGTATTTAAGGCCAAATAATATTACATGTTTGATTTTCATAAAGATAAGCAGCGGTATTTCAATATACAAAAGGCAGTTACCGAAGAAGATGTGATTCCATTTTTGGAAAAACAGATCGGCTCATGTATTAATAAACGAGTATTGGAAGTTGGCTGTGCAGAAGCAGGAGTTTTGAAGGCTTTTCTGGATAAAGGCAATACGGGGATAGGTATCGAATTGGCAGAAAGTAGATTTGTTTTGGCACGTCAATTTCTCGACGAAGATATCCAACAAGGTAAAGCAGACATCATCAATAAAAACATCTATGATGTCAAAGATCCTGCAGTTGAGCTAAATGATCTTTTTGACATAATTATATTAAAAGATGTCATCGAGCATATCCATGATCAGGGTAAGTTTATCCAGCAATTGCGTGGTTTTTTAGCGCCTGATGGAGTAGTGTTTTTTGCATATCCACCTTGGTGGATGCCATTCGGAGGCCATCAGCAGATTTGTAATGCTAAATTGCTTAGGACATTGCCTTGGTTTCACTTATTGCCAAAGTCGTTATACAAGGGTTTGCTGCAACTATTTAATGAACGTCCTGCAACCATTGCCGACTTATTGGAAATAAAAGAAACAGGAATTAATATAGAAAAGATGAGACGGCTTCTTAGAGAAAACAACTACACCATTCTCGATCAGAAATTTTGGTTGTTCAATCCGATTTACAAATTTAAGTTTGGTATAAATAAGAAACTCGTTTGGCAACCATTGACCATGCTACCGTATATCAGGAATTTTTATACAACAGCACATTATGTGGTCTTCTGTCCAAAGTCATAAATAGGCTATACGATGATGTGTCAGTCAGTCGAGTGCAGGTAGTTAGAGAAGGCAAGGTAGTGAAGATATAGAATTGCAGCATTCTGTTTTGCAAAGTCTAATGACTTTGACGGATGCTATCTGTCGGTCTGTGACCGATGCTTTGGGTTAATATGAAAAAATTAATTTTAGACGAAAATTATTATTGTCTAAAAAACAATTATCTTTATTCTCTCGAGAGGAAAAGGAATCGGAAAACCATAAAGCAGATATGTTTATACTTACTTAAACTTTGCATCATGAAAAACAATCGACACACTAAAATTATAAAGTTTAAAATATCAAAATGGCTAATGTTGTGTCTTTTTATATTGAATGTAGTAATGACTCAGGCCCAAAAGAATGATCATATATGGCCTATGGGAAGTGCAGGAGGTTCTTCGGTTGAATTTTTAGAATTAGATACTACGAGAGAATGGACGCCTTTCAGCCTAAATTTTAATTCAGATCCAATGTCAATTAATTATTTTACATATAGAAGATTCACATTTTCAGCCACTAATGGAACATATAGTACGAATGACGGATCATTATATTGTTATACCAATGGAATGCAGATAAATGGCCCGGATGACCAGCCCATACAAGATGGAGATACCATAAATTACAACAACTACTGGCGTGGCAGCGTTGTCCAATCAACAGGAGAGAAATTAGGATTAAATCAATTTCAAGGCAATATTATTCTTCCGATTACACAAAATGGCATAGAGTATCTTTATGTCTTCAATGTCAACTTTAATACAAATATAAGTGAGACTGTAGGCATATTTTACTCCATAGTAGACAAGGAATGTAATGACACAAAAGGCTGCGTAGTCAGTAAAGATCATATATTAATAAATACTGCATTGAAGGATGGATACTTACATGCCTGTCGCCATGCCAATGGTAGAGATTGGTGGTTGATCGCCATAAGTGATGATAACACAACTTATTATACTTTCTTGTTGGATAGTAATGGAGTAAATTTGGTGAATACCCAAAATATTGGAAAATTAAATGTTAATTATTCAGCAGGCAATGCAACATTCTCCCACAAAGGAGATAAATATGCAGTGAATGATGGTGTATATTGGGACAGTATTGGTGTCATCTCAGTATTTGACTTCGACCGCTGTACAGGACTTTTGTCCAATCCATTTTTTGATACCTTAGTGATCCCGGAGGCATCTGTCGGCCAGGGAATAGCCTTCTCTCCTGATGATCAATATTTGTATGTCAATAATATGAATGACTTATATCAGTACGATGTGAATGATTTGACAAAACCAAGGGTTCATCTGGCTACCTATGATGGTTTTCAAAGCGATCCGACTTGGCCAGGATTTACTACAACACAGTTCGGTTTTTGGGGCTATGGCCCTGATGGTAGATTGTACAATGTATCAGGTGCAGCCAGTGCAAAACACATGCACATCATGGACTACCCCAACGAGAAAGGTGAAGCCTGCTCATTTCGGCAGCATGCATTAAAAATTCCTAACAATCCATTTTCCATCCCCAACTTCCCGCACTATCGCCTAGGTCCACTAGATGGCTCTTCATGTGATACACTCGGTCTCGACAATCATCCTGTCGCAAAGTATCGCTACGAGGCAGATAGCATCGATTATCTACGGCTGCGCTTTACAGACTTGAGTTACTTTCGGCCTGAGACGTGGAGTTGGGACTTCGGAGATGGTAGTCCTCGGGTGAGTATGCAGAGTCCGTATCATACTTTCGCACAGAAAGGTACGTACCATGTATGCCTTACCGTCAGTAATGAAAATAGCAGCAATACCGTATGCCGCACCATCACGCTCGGTACAAGTAACAGCGATGATGAGTCAGTCAGTCGTGCTGATATTTCGCTTTTCCCGAATCCTGTACAAGACTATCTATTGGTTACGCTTGGCGAGTATGTACCTGCTCATGGACAGATCATGATCTATGACATCACAGGCAGACCGGTCATCACGCAGCGCATCTATTATGGTCAGAATAGTGTGGATATGCGTGGTTTGCAAGCTGGTATGTATGTGTGGAAGGTAGTGGATGGAACGC
>CALFYH010000022.1 GCA_937952155.1 uncultured Saprospiraceae bacterium | reverse complement strand
ATTGGCGAAAACCCGACGCAAATTGGCCGATACCAGAAAACGTGGCGAATACTCGGTGCCAATACTTTCCGCGCCCGGCCAGTTGGCCATTTTTACCACCAGCGGCACATCCTGTTTGAAAGCGGGCGCATCCAGCAGAATCAGCCGATCAACCTGCTCCGGATGGGCTATGGCGTAGTTCCAAGCGATGAATCCGCCCAGAGAATTCCCCGCCAGGGTGATTTTTTCCTTCACATCCAGCTTTTGCAGCAACTGCTCGATGATGCGCACATAGGTTTCCGCCTTGTATTCACCGCTCGCCAGCGGGCAAGTCATGCCAAACCAGGTAGAAATAGATGTACAGGATTTTACAGATGGTTTATATTTGGTAAAGGTTAATAATGGACAAGAAATGTATTGTTCGAAATTTGAAATTCATAAGTAGTTATTTTTAGAAAGGCAAAGTATGGCAAATATTATAGGAAGAAACAACTCCATTTTCAATCAGTTTATTGCTGAAATAAGAGATGCATCTATACAAACAGACAGCATGCGTTTTAGAAGAAATCTTGAACGTATAGGTGAAGTGTTTGCTTACGAAATCAGTAAATTATTGCCATATAATCAAGTGGACGTAGAGACACCGCTTGGTATAGCCAAAACCAATCTCTCGGATTCAAAAATAATTCTCTGCACGATCCTCAGAGCAGGTCTGCCATTGCATCAGGGATTGTTGGATTATTTTGATGATGCGGGCAATGCTTTTGTGGCTGCTTACCGCAAAACTCACAAGGATGGAACTTTTGAGATCAGTCTCGAATACATCACTTGTCCTGATCTGACCGACGCCACACTCATCATTTCCGACCCGATGTTGGCTACCGGATCTTCCATTCAGAAGACGATTGAATCATTGGAAGAATATGGACAGTATTCACAACTGCACATCGTTTCTATCATAGCATCATCGTACGGTGTGAAGCAGATGCGCCGCTTATTTCCAAAAGCACACTTGTGGATGGCTGCTGAAGATGACGAACTTACCGCAAAATCGTACATAGTACCGGGCTTAGGTGATGCAGGTGATTTGGCTTTTGGCAAAAAATTGCAGGAGTAATTTTAAAATTCTTTGCAATAATACTAAACGAATCAAAAGCCAAGATTACATTTTAGGATTTCAAAAATTCATAATTTAAGAGAAAATGGCACTTAAAATAAAATGGAATGCACCTGTTGTCCTCACTTTTGCTTTGATTTGCACTAGTGTTTATGTTGCGGATAAGTTTTTGATGGGTGCGTTGATGCCATTTTTTACCGTTTATCCTTCGATGAATTGGTCCAATCCGCTATCATTATTGAGCTTGGTGACGCATAGTATGGGTCATGCCAGTTTGGAACATTTATTGGGCAATCTGACATTTATCTTACTACTTGGCCCTATCATAGAAGAAAAATACGGCTCATCAAAGCTGATCTACATGATGCTTATTACCTCACTCGTCACGGGCCTTATCAATGTCTTTTTTTTCGACACAGGGCTGATGGGCGCAAGTGGCATAGTATTTATGATGATCTTATTGGTATCTTTTACCAATGTATCTGCTGGTGAGATTCCCATCACCTTTATCTTGGTCGCCATCCTATTTGTAGGTAAAGAATTCCTACAAAGTGTAGAAGTCAATCAAGTAGCCGAGTCAGCCCACATCATTGGCGGCATCTGTGGCAGCATCTTTGGGTTCAATGGAGCGAGGAGATAATACTACAATTGATAAATTAC
>CALFYH010000021.1 GCA_937952155.1 uncultured Saprospiraceae bacterium | reverse complement strand
ATCATGAAATATAATTTTATCCTATTTTTGTTATACATCAGCTTACAGACTTTCGCACAAGGATTTTATACCAAGATAATGAATCCTAATAGTCAATTTACAAGCGCTGCCATAAAAAAAAAACATCCTGTCATCATCTAATATATGGCACGCAGTAGAAAGCAGTGGTTGGAGTCCAGATGTCTATTTTGAAAGAAATAGAGTGATGGCTGACTCTGTGCTTATCGGCATTAATTTCTATCATAAAGTATTGAAATCTAAAGACAGCACAGGCAATGTGTGGACCGAGACGAAAAAATATGTGAGAGAATCCAATGGACAATTATGGGTCTTGGATAGCACCATTAGTATAAACGAAGTCTTAATCATGGACATAAACCTCCATAAAGGGGATGAATTTTCTTATATTGATGGTTTAGGTAGAACAATGAAACTTCTGGTAATCAAAGCAGATACGATTATCGACTTAAATGGACAGCAACGCAAGGTTTTATACCTTAGTTGTGCTGAAAACGAAGCTTTTCGATATCGCTGGATCGAAGGTATTGGCCCAGATGTAGGTGTATTCTCATCTACGTTTAAGCATTGCGTAGTTGATGGCAATGAAAATAGCTTGACGTGTTTTTACACTGATGATGTTCAAATGTGGCAAAGCGAAGATTTTACCAAATGCTGGATCAATCCTTCAGTAATCGATACCACAGACATGGATCGCTCCACGATATGGTTTAGTAGTAGTTTGACTGGAAATTTGCTACCTGATAGGGATTGTGAGTTAAAAATAGATATTACCAAAGTGGTTCGTGATACTTTGATTGGCAATAGATTGTGTCGTATCATAGGTGTGACATCTGGAGGGCAGTATTATCCTGAAAGTGAAATCATTGAGTATAGTAAAGACGGTAAAATGTATTTTTATGAAGATGATGAATGGAAGTTGTTGTATGATTTTACGGCACAAGTGGGTGATACTGTAACCTTCCACATTTCAAAAAAATATCCTTATTATTTTATATTTTCAATTCCAGCTTTTTTTGATCCAACCGTAATTGAAAACAATCCTTATCGATTGAAAGTAGTAAAAATTGATACCGTTTATGCAGTTGGTGGTCAACCATTAAAAAGATATTTTACACAGAAAGTTGACCTTCAATACCCAATTAAAATGAATGAAATAATTGAAAATGTAGGTTCAATTGACAAGCTTTTTGGTTTTAATACTAATTTTTTAATCCCCGAGTGTTTAAATAATTTTCCAACTTTACGTTGTTACAGCGATGACGAAATTTCTACCAAATTTGCAGAAGGTGAGTGTGATAAATTGACTTCCACCAAAGACTTATCCACAGAAACCATCAAAATATATCCAAATCCAGGGCAAGATCGTGTGTCTCTTACCCTAAATGGTGGATTTAATCTGCCCGCTAATTTGGAAATAAAAGATATTTTCGGCAAAGTGTTACAGAGCAAAACAGGACATTTTGTAAGTTTTGATATAAACACCAGCCGACTTACGTCAGGGCTTTACTTCATTACCATTCGAGATGGCCAGGGCAAGTTAAGTTGTATTAAAAAATTAATCATCCAAAAGTAAGATGGGCATAAAAATTAAATGGTTTTTGACTTTAAGACTCAGCACAATTTCTTTGATAAGCATTCTCGCACTATATTTTCAAAATTTATTGAATTATACATCAAGAAAAAAAATCATATGAAAACTTTTCAAAATTTAATAATCCTTTTTGTGACCCTATGCAGCTTTTGGGCAAAGGGCCAACACTTTGAATTACCGATTTTCTTTGAAGATGCTATAGGAAATAAGGATTCAATCATCCTTGGTTATGACATTGCTGCTAGTAAAGGCATAGATGCCGCACTTGGCGAAATAGATATTTTAGGTACACCTTATACCAAGGAAATTGAAGTACGCGCATCAATGTATAAGTACGAAAAAATAAGACATGAAGACCCTAGAATTATCGAATCAAAAAAGATGATAATCGAAAGTGATTGTGTTTACCCAACTTTATACGATGAAGTAAATTCCATAATGGTACTTATTAAAAGTGCCAATTGGCCGATTGTGATTTCATGGGATACTACATTATTCCAGGATTCGTGTCGTGCGATGGCTATCGTAGAATGTGAACCCGGCGGATGGTTTGATGTATGTGGTGGAAACAATCGTTTTTTGGTATTAGAAATGGAGGAAATAAATAGGTTTTCATTTGTAAGAACAGTTTACACAATTCCGACAGAAACAGACACGCTTTTTGCCCTGTTTTTTCCTTTGAGTCGAAAGATAGATGTTGGTATTGTAGAGCCACCAAGTCAAAATATAGTTATTACTTATCCCAATCCAGTATATGATGATTCAGTCGTATTTAGGATTGAGGATAGGGCATACAACGATCCAAATCTCACAGTAAAAATTTGTAATACTTTAGGCTCCGTGATTTCGGTAAATCAGATAAACGAAGAAATCTCAACACAAAGCTGGAGCAGCGGTATGTACTTTTTTGAGATATCAAATGGCGCCAAAAATGTGCAAACAGGAAAATTTCTGGTGGTGAAGTAAAGTTTTCTGTATATTTATTTACAATATTCGAAATTCCCTTCCATTTTTCCCGATTGGTAATATTTGATATTTTTGTACCTTTGTCCGTCTAATATTTATACTAATGTCAATTGTACAAATAGGGCTTGTTCAGATGTCCTGCGTCGGTGATAAAGCCGCAAACCTTGATAAGGCAATTTCACGTATCAGAGTCGCTGCGGCTAATGGTGCACAAATCGTTTGTCTGCAAGAGTTGTTTACATCTTTATACTTTTGTGATGTAGAGGATTATGATAATTTTGCTTTAGCTGAAGCTATACCTGGGCCTTCCACGGATGTCTTGTCTGCCGTTGCAGCGGAGCTCAATGTAGTTATCATCGCTTCGCTATTCGAAAAAAGAGCGCCTGGTTTATATCATAACACCACAGCCATCCTTGACGCTGATGGTAAGTATTTGGGTAAATATCGCAAGATGCATATTCCCGATGATCCAGCATTTTATGAGAAGTTTTATTTTACGCCAGGAGATCTTGGATACAAAGTCTTCCAAACAAAATATGCCAAGATAGGTGTACTCATCTGTTGGGATCAGTGGTATCCAGAGGCAAGCAGGATTACGGCACTCATGGGCGCTGATGTGATGTTTTATCCTACAGCAATCGGATGGGCAACTACACAAGATGAAGAGACCAATGCCGACCAATACATTGCTTGGCAGACTATCCAGCGCTCTCATGCTGTTGCCAATGGCATCCCAGTAGTCAGTGTCAATAGAGTAGGGTATGAGCAAGATGGTGCCATGAAGTTTTGGGGTGGCAGTTTTGTGGCAAACGGACAAGGCAAACTATTATACAAGGCATCACACGAGGACGAAGAAACCAAAGTCGTACCTGTGGACTTGAGTCAAGCGGATGAATTTAGGGTACATTGGCCATTTTTGCGTGATCGTAGAATCGACAGCTACCAACCTATAACCAAAAGATTTCTTGATGAAGCTTGATTTTACGCCTAGAGAATTGGGCTATCGATTTCCTGCAGAATTTGAGCGACAGACTGCATTGTGGTTGTCATGGCCACACAAAGAAGCGTCATGGCCTGGTAAGTTATCGCTAATATATGATCCATATGCAGAGTTTATCCTTCGAGTGGCGGCACATCAGACTGTCAAAATCAACGTGGAAAATGGCGCTATGCATCACTTCGCTGTAGATCGGATCGTGAATTCTGCTTATGCACTTTCTGTTAATGATGTAGATTCGCTCCTTGATAATATAAAATTTTTCTATCATCCTACCAATGATGCTTGGTGTCGAGATCATGGCCCTGCTTTTTTGATAAATGAATCAGAAGGTACCAAAGCCATTGTGGATTGGGGATACAATGCTTGGGGAGATAAGTATCCGCCTTATGATTTGGATGACGTAATTCCGACACTTATTGGCCAAAAGATGAATCTTCCAGTATTTCATCCAGGCATTGTAATGGAAGGCGGTAGTGTAGAGTTTAATGGTAAAGGATGCATCATGACCACTACGGCTTGTTTGCTAAATAAAAACCGAAATCCGCACCTTAGCAAGTATGAAATCGAACAATTTCTGGTAGAATATTACGGTGGTGATCATATTTTGTGGCTTGGTGATGGTATTGTAGGCGATGACACAGACGGACATATCGATGACATCACACGCTTCGTAGATGCCAATACGGTAGTGACTGTGATCGAAAAAAATAGGTCTGATGATAATTACGATATCTTACGTGACAATCTCAAACTTCTGAAGAAAATGAGACTTCCGGATGACCAACCTTTAAATATCGTGGAATTGCCAATGCCTAATCCAGTGATATATGAAGATCAAAGATTGCCAGCATCTTACGCCAATTTCTATATCTCAAATGAAAACGTCATTGTACCCACATTCAGAGACGATACAAACGATCAGGAAGCCCTAGATATCTTACAATCATGTTTTCCAGATCGAGAAGTCGTCGGCATTGATTCTGTGGACATTATATGGGGATTAGGATCCTTCCATTGTTTGAGCCAACAAGAACCAGCTATTTGATTTTTCAGTCTATCATTAGATAAGCTAAATGTAAAGATTAACGAAGTTTAGGATTCTTCTACTTCGTGTGGATGTTCCTTCTTGTACTTGAGTGAGAAATAGATACCTCCTAAGATAGAAATCAGTATGATCAGCAATGACAATCCGATGGATAAGTGATAGTGGTTGGCCAAGATAAGTTTGATACCAACATAGGTCAAGATTACCGTCAAACTATACTTAAGATAATGAAATGAATCCAGCATATTGGCTACAAAGAAGTACATAGATCTCAAACCTAAGATTGCAAAAATATTGGAAGTAAATACAATAAATGGGTCTGTCGTGATACCCAAAATAGCTGGAATACTATCCAATGCAAATAAAATATCTGTAAACTCTATCAAGATCAACGCCAAAAGCAAAGGTGTAGCGATTGTCAGTCCATTGCGCTTTACAATAAATTTTTCGTGGTCGATCCTGCTAGTGACAGGCATGATTTTTTTGACCATCTTGTACATGAAAGAGCTTTTCGGATCGAATTCTTCCTCATCGTCGGTTATTGCCATTTTAATAGCTGTATAAATCAAAAATGCACCAAAGATGTAGGTTGTCCAGGTGAATTTTTCTATCAGAATGACACCAAAGGCAATCATAATTCCTCTGAAAAGTAAGGCTCCTATAATACCCCAAAATAGTACTCGATGCTGATATTTTTTAGGGATTCTGAAAGATTTGAATATCATCGCAATAACAAAAATATTGTCTATGCTAAGCGTAAGTTCTATGATGTACCCGGTGAGATATTCTATGGCTGATTGGGTAGCAGTCGTCGGATGCGGCGAGACCATCAGTCCATTTTTGTATATCAAATAAATGACGCCCGAAAACAATAAGCCCAAGGTAGTCCACCCAATAGTCCATTTTGTAGCTTCTTTATAAGAAATCTCATGTGCTTCTCTATTGAATACACCAAGGTCTATGGCAAGAAATATGGTAATTAGGGCTAAAAATGATAACCAAATGATCATATATATTATTATTTTTCTTCTTAAATTTTTAAAAATAAATTTATTACACTTATCGTAATTTTTCTATTAATACGACAGCCCAAATTTTATATGTATATTCTACAATGTAACTTTCTTAAATCAGGCTCTTTGACAACAATATTGATGATGTAAAGTTTTGAATTAAAACACAAAGTTAGTGTTATTCTTGATGACTTCATGCACATTCCGATATTGCCTAGAAAATATTCGCTCTATCCAAGTAAAATATCGATTTGTGATAAATGATTTTAAAATAAAATTTTGAAATCACTCCAATTTCGTAAGTAATATGTTTACTTTTGGCGTAAAATTTTATTTTCCATACAAAATACTTTAAAAATGGCTTTACCGAATATATTTAATAAAGAAGTTTCTGACCAGATTGTGGAGAGAATCACAGAGCAGGCATCCATCCCGGTCATTCACGCAGAA
>CALFYH010000020.1 GCA_937952155.1 uncultured Saprospiraceae bacterium | reverse complement strand
TCGCCCTGATGAAGTTGCCTTATAGAAACGTCTTACAGTCTTCCCGTCGCGCTTTTCTAGGGAAGTCACAAGTCCCTTCTTTTCTAATCCATGAAGTAATTGAGTAATAGCCTTGGGCTGATCGCCTGTCGGTTCGTAATGTGAAGTGAGCTTATAAGCCATCCAATAAATTTGATGGCAAATTACGAACAAATTGGAAATAAAACCTTTAGAAAGGCTGCAATTTTGATTTGTTTCACAAAATACTGATCAAATCAAGTCAAATAAACATAAAACCATGAAAACATGTACTTTATAAATTTAAAAATTAATTTTATTTTATTTTTGCATTAATAATCCAATTATAAACTGTTTAAGCCTACATAATTAAGGTCGATACAAAATATAATTTTATAATGAAATGTAAAAATAATTTCGTATTTTTGCGGTACCATTAATAACCTAACCTGACACCGTTTCTATATGAAGCCATTTGATAATACAACACTTGAGGTAAATGTATCGTCAACACCAGATGACATCAACTTCAAAAATGATGTACTTCACGATCTTTGGATATGTCTTATAAGCCGAGAAGCTAGTTTATTAGGTAGAAAGGAAGTATTGAATGGTCGTGCAAAATTCGGTATTCTTGGAGATGGCAAGGAAGTACCACAGGTAGCAATGGCGAGGGCATTCCGCAAAGGTGATTGGAGATCCGGTTACTATAGAGATCAGACTTTTATGTTTGCTAGAGGCCTATGTACAGTTGAACAGTATTTTGCTCAGTTGTATGCGGATACTGAAAACGACCCATTTTCTGCTGGAAGACAAATGAACAGTCACTACGCTACTCCACTAGTAGATGAAAATGGAGAATGGCTAGATCAGACCCAAATGTATAACATTTCATCAGATATATCATGTACAGCTGGTCAGATGGCAAGAGGACTTGGACTTGCAATGGCTTCCAAGAAATACAGAAAACTAAATATTCCTTCTCATCGTAAATTTTCTGATCAAGGAAATGAAGTTAGTTTCGTTACCATAGGTGATGCATCTACCTCTGAAGGTGTATTTTGGGAAACAATCAATGCATCTGCGGTCATGAGAGTTCCGCTTTTAGTCGCTGTTTGGGACGATGGTTATGGTATCAGTGTTCCTGTAGAAATGCAAACAGCCAAAGGCTCTATTTCAAAGGCATTAGAAGGTTTTCTTCCCGACAAACAAGGCAATGGCATTCTAATATATACAGTCAAAGGTTGGGATTATCCTGAGCTTTGTGCCGTCTTCGAAAAAGTAGCATTAAAAGTCAGAGATCAACACATTCCAGCTTTGATCCATGTGCAAGAATTGACACAACCTCAAGGCCACTCAACCAGTGGATCTCATGAACGATACAAATCTCCTGAAAGATTGCAATGGGAAAAAGATAACGATTGTATCAAAAGGATGAGTGAATGGGTCGTTTCCACTGGTATTGCGACACAAGAGGAAGTGGACAACTTGAGAGAACAAGCTGTAGAATTTACAAAGAAGGGCAAGGATAATGCTTGGAAAACTTATAGTGAAGGTGTAAAAAAACATTTGCAAGAGTTAAAAAGCATTTATACCGAGATACCCGAAGTTGCAAAAACAGAAGCCATCCGACACCTCGAAAAAGATCTAGACACAGCTGTAAATCTGACCTTTTCAGAAGTGGTATCCAATAGTCGCAAACTGGCTATCCAACTCAAAAGGTTAAGCAACGAACCTAACGGAAAGCTAGAAGAATTTATCAATCAACGAATGCAGCTTGGTGCACAAAAATATCACACTCATTTGTACAGTGATACAAAGTATGCAGCAGTAAACATTCCCGTCGAACCAGTAAAATACGGTTTAGAGCCTGAAATAGTAAATGGATATCAAGTACTAAATAAGTACTTCGATCAACTTCTAGAATACAAACCAAATATCATTGCTTTCGGTGAAGATGTAGGACAAATAGGTGATGTAAATCAAGGATTTGCAGGATTGCAACTAAAACACGGCACAGAAAGAGTCTTCGATACAGGCATCAGAGAATGGACCATAATGGGTCAAGCAATGGGCGCATCAATGCGCGGACTCAGACCTATTGCTGAAATCCAATACTTGGATTATTTGGCTTATGCTTTCTCCGTTCTTACTGATGATTTAGCAACTTTGAGATATAGATCTAATGGTATCCAGCGAGCTCCTGCCATTGTACGTACGCGAGGACACAGACTCGAAGGTATCTGGCATGCTGGGTCTCCAATGGGTATGCTCTTGACCTCTATGCAAGGCATTTATTTGTGCGTTCCTCGCAATATGGTACAAGCAGTGGGATTTTATAACACCTTATTGAAATCCGATGATCCAGGTATCGTCATAGAATGCTTGAATGGATATAGGCTGAAAGAAAAAATGCCGGTAAATCTGCTCGAGTTCACAGTGCCATTGGGCAAACCAGAGATCTTGGCCGAAGGTAATGATATCACCTTGGTCACTTATGGATCTTGCGTAAGAGAAGCCCAAAAAGGTATCGACATGCTGAAAGGATTTGATATATCGGTCGAACTCATCGATGCACAGACGTTGATGCCATTTGACCTCGAAGGCGTGATTGTTGATTCCTTACGCAAAACCAACCGACTTCTCATCATGGATGAAGATATACCAGGTGGCGCTTCTGCATACATCCTTAGAGAAATTTTGGAAAAATGGGATGGATACAAATATCTGGATACAAAACCTGTAACATTGACTGCAGCATCGCATCGCACACCATTTGGTTCGGATGGAGATTATTTTACAAAACCATGTGGTGAAGATTTATTCGATTGTGTCATGAAAATGATGCAAGAATGATTTTTTCTAATTTAAATTCTAATTAAAAATTGTGTTATGACAAACAAAATTTTAGCAACTGTAATTTTATTGGGTATTATTTTTGCATCTTGCCAAAACAAACCAAAAGCTGATAATGCTCAACAAAAAGACTCACAGACAACTGAATCTCAAATAGAAACAAATAATATAGATATTCCATACACAATAGCAACAAATTATTTTGTAAAAAATACGGTTTCTCAAATTGATAATCCAAAGATAGAAACAGCTGAGAAATTCAATGAGATTTTCGGAATGGCGACAACCATGGGCAAAGATGGCAAACCAACAGAAATAGATTTCTCAAAGCAGTTTGTTATCGCACTTATCCTACCTGAAACGGATTTGTTGACCACCATTAAACCAATTAGCTTGCAGAAAATTAATAATGAAATCACATTTAATTATTCATTAGAAGTTGGCGCCAAACAAACCTTTATGTCGCGCCCTAGCATGGCTGTTGTAGTTGACAAAAAAGAGGATGGAAACGTAACATTGAAGGAGGTGAAATAGTTAAAATATTGTGCAAAACAATTTATCCAAAGCAAGGTTTCATCTTGATTTCACTTAAAATTTAATCATTCTAAAAATCTACGTATAAAATACTACTACTCCTTCGTTTCTTTAGAAACAATATTTTATTATAAAAATGAGATCAAAATATAAGATAGGCATTGTTGCGGCAATTATATTAGGATCTATTTTTTTGTATTTGAGTGTTCAGCAGTATGGATATCCTGAAAAGGCTGAACTGCAACATAAAATTAACTACCTAGAAAACTTTGTAAATCAGCCATTTAATAACAATTCCGAACTCGAAGCGTTGCGCAAACAAAATCCTGAATGGATATTATTTTCATTATCATTTACCGTCTATGCACTTACCAATATAACTATGAAAGATACGTCTTTTAGACATTCTTCTATCACTATAATTGATAAAGCCATACAAAAAGCAACTTCAGATACGATATATCAATATTACTCGGAACAGAGAAATCCTTTGTACCCAAACATAGATACTACAGGTTCTATTTTATACCTTGGCCATCTGAATATGATGATGGCCTGCTATCGATTTTTATCGCCTGAATGCAGGTATGATGAACTGCATGATAGGTTGTCAGCTAGCTTATACCAAAGATATTCAAAATCAAAATACCATAGTCTGCCATCATATTCATCCAATATCTGGATAGCTGATAATACCGTAGGTCTGGCATCATTATACCTTCATAGTCAAATCACAGGAAGTAAGTATAAGTCCGCATGTACTGAATGGGTTAAATATGCTAAACAACATTTTATAGATTCAAATACAGGCTTACTCTGCTCAAAAATCGATGAAGAATCAGGAAAAAGGATAGAAGCATCTCGAGGATCCATGATAGGCTGGTGTATCCTTTTTATCTTTCGTTTCGATCCAGAATTTGCACAAGAGCAATTTGAATTATTTAAATCAGAACATAGCAAAAACTTGGGAATCATAAGGTTATTTAAAGAAAGAAGTGGGGATTTCACAACTGACAAATATGGGGACATAGATAGTGGGCCCTTATTCATGGGCTATAGTATTCCAGCTAATGCTTTTGCTTTTGGCGATGCTGTAGCATTGGATGATAAAGTCAATGCTCATCGTCTTAAAAGGCTCATAAAACTTGGTAGTAAATCCATACAAAGCGATGATGAAATCCATTATAAAATTAGATATGTTGACCTTCCTATAAGCCCTTTGGCAGAAGCTTTGCTATTGTATCTTGAAACCATGTCAGAATGGGATATAATAAATTTTAATTAGATAACATTTTTTCAAAGTTTGTAATAGAACTAACTCGAACCAACCGATTTCCTACCAAAATGGTTTAAAAAATACAAAATCAAAATGACGGTTGCTAATGCTGTTGTTAAAAATGCATATTCAGCCCCAAATCGATACCAAATCCATCCGGTCATACTACTCGCGATCAAAGCAGCTAAACTCTGGAATGCAGTATAAGTGCCAATGGCTGTAGCTGTATCTTTTGCGTCCGAGATGTTGCTTATCCATGCTTTGGCAATGCCTTCTGTGGCAGCTGCAAAAACACCATATAAGAAAAATAAGCCGATTGATATCGAAATTGAATTTTCGAATGACATGCCGAAATAAACAATTGCAAATAGCAAAAGGCCAAAAATAAAAACCTTTTTTAAACCGAATTTATCTGCCAGAATACCCATCGGAAATGCAAATAGCGCATAGATCAGATTGTAAAAAATATACAACATGATGATACGTGTGTCATCGAAACCAGTTTGTTTCATTTTGAGTAGTAAAAAAACATCTGAACTATTGAATAGCGCAAAAAACAAAAATCCTAAAACCAATTTTCTATATGCGATTGGACTTGATTTCCAGTAAGTCAAAAATGAGAAAAAAGTATTTCTTGTAGGTACTTCTGCCTTGGATTTTGGTTTTTCCTTCAATAAAAAAGTAGCTGCTACAGCCAAAACGCCAGGTATGAAGGCAAGTAAAAATAAGGTTTTGTAATCTTCAGGATAGTAATATAAATAAATCAAAGCTAATGATGGTCCTAATACTGCGCCAAACGTGTCTAATGAGCGATGTAGGCCGAAGACTTTGCCTTTCGTGGCAGGTGTAGATTCGTCAGAAAGCATAGCATCTCTGGCTCCTGTACGCAAGCCTTTGCCAAATCGTTCAATGGAGCGTACTGTCAATACCCAACCAACAGAATTAAAAAAGATCATCATCGGCCTAGCTAAACCACTCAACATATAACCCAACCTAACAAATGGTAATCGCTTTCCAGTTACGTCAGATTGCTTTCCAAAATAACCTTTGCTAAGCCCAGCAATAGCCTCTGCAATTCCTTCTAAAATCCCAATCGACACAATAGAAAAGCCAATACTTTTCAGGTAAAAAGGTGTCACAGGGTACAGCATTTCACTAGCAATGTCAGTAAATAAACTAACAAGAGATAAGATCCAGACTGTTCGAGTGATATATTTCAATGAATTTTCTTATTGTAAATGGCTAGATACTTCACGGATTCAAAAACTGTTATTTTGTTAAAATCGCTTCAATATTTATCAAAAGTAAAAATAAAAATAACTACAACCTTTAATTTTTGATCAAAACAATCTTTAAAATTTATCGGCAGTAGCCTTTTTACAATCCTTCATCCATTTCTCTGGAATACTTTCTTCGTGCAGAAGGCAACCTGCTGTCAATTCAGGATATGTCTCTCGGAAAGTCTCAATATTATTGGCATCGATCCTACGACAAACGACCCATCTATTTACTTCATCTGGATGTGAAAGTCCGCTTGCCGCTATCAATTCTAAGGCATTTTTTACAGTTTCGAGATGATTTCGAAATACACGATGAGATTTCAAATTGACATCGAGACCGTCATATAAATTTGGATCTTGGGTAGCAATACCAGTCGGACATGTATTTCTATTACATTCCAAAGCTTGGATGCAGCCCAATGCAAACATCATACCTCTGGCCGAATTGCACACATCTGCGCCGATGGACAATGCCCGCACGATGTCAAAACCAGAAATAATTTTACCACTAGCAATTATTTTAATCTCCTTTTTCAGATCAAATCCTTTTAAGGTATCGTGTACAAATGCTAATGCGTCTCTAAGTGGCATACCTACATGATCGCTAAACTCTGGTGGTGCTGCACCTGTGCCGCCTTCTCCACCATCGACTGTGATAAAATCTAAATAGGTATTCTCAGCAATCATAGCTTTACACAAAGAAATAAATTCGTATTTTCGACCTACGCAAAGCTTGATCCCAATAGGTTTACCTCCTGATTTCTCGCGCAATAATCGTACAAACTGCATCAATTCTCTTGGAGTAGAAAAAGCACTATGCGTAGGTGGAGACAATATATCTGTACCTTTTGTAACCAAACGAATCTGTGAAATCTCATCCGTCACCTTAGCCTTGGGCAGAATACCTCCATGTCCAGGTTTTGCCCCTTGCGAAAATTTTATTTCTATCATCTTAACTTGTGGCAATACAGCGCGTTTTGTAAATTCTTCGATGCTAAATCTACCTTCTGGTGTCCTACAACTAAAATATCCTGTCCCTATATTCCAAACCACATCACCACCTTTTTCCAAATGATATGGAGACAAGCCACCTTCACCTGTATTGTGATAAAATCCACCCAATTTTGCACCTTCATTTAAAGCTAGAATAGCAGTCTTACTCAGTGAACCAAAACTCATTGCGCTGATGTTAAACATACTTGCAAAATATGGCTGTGTGCATTGACTTGAACCGATTTTTGTACGTGGATTTTCTTCGATTTGATCAAAGTGAACCGCTTTCATACTGTGATTCACAAATTCGTACCCTGGATCGTACACATCCAGTTGTGTTCCGAAAGGCTGGGTATCTGTTTCGTTTTTGCTACGCTGATAAACTACTGAGCGTTGAAGTCGATTGAAAGGTGTACCATTGGTATCACTCTCTATAAAATATTGATATATTTTGGGGCGAATCACTTCCATGAAATAACGCAATCTACCAAGCACTGGAAAATTATGTTTAATAGCATGTTTCTTCTGTAAAACATCGGCAATTCCCATCCATAAAAGGGGAACAATAAGTATTGCCATCCAAAGAAAATTCATGTTGACAAACAGTAAACCAATCCAAATTATGACAACAATTATTGAAATTAAAAAAAATTGATTTTTCATTATTTATCCTATAACTTAAACAAATGTTTTATCAAGGCACCCAAATTCTTAATTTTTTGCCCTTTATACAATTTAAAATTAGACTTTATTTAAAAATAATTCGTCAATTTCCAATAGAAACAAATCCTATTTTGGTAAGTTCTTACATTCCATTTTTACTACCCTTTCTAATGGCTTTATTTTAGAAAATTTCCTTAATTCCGAAATTCAAAGCACATTTTACGTATTATTTTATTATATTTACAACAAAAAAGTCATGATCGGATATCAAGTTAGGGCTTATGGAGCACAATCTCCTACCGCGGATTTAAAACTTATGGAAATCAGCCGGAGAGAAATTATGCCCAAAGATGTAGAAATTGAGATTTTGTATTGTGGTGTATGTCATAGCGATCTACATACCGCAAGGAATGACTGGGGCGGCACTGTATATCCTACTGTACCAGGTCACGAAATCGTAGGTAAAGTCACGAGAATAGGTGCCAAAGTTACTAAACTAAAGGTAGGAGATTTTGCAGGTGTAGGCTGTTTGGTGGATTCATGTAGGACATGTGACAATTGCAAACATGACCTAGAACAGTACTGTCTCAATGGATTTACTGGCACCTATAATGGAAAGGAAAAATATTTGGAAAATCAAACATTCGGAGGATATTCAGAAAAAATAGTAGTGGATGAGCATTTCGTCCTAAAAGTTCCATCAAATCTCAATATGGCGGCAGTTGCACCTTTACTTTGTGCCGGAATTACTACTTGGTCACCACTTCGACATTGGAATGTAACAAAAGATAGTAAGGTTGCTGTAGTCGGACTTGGAGGACTTGGGCATATGGCTATAAAACTGGCTAAAGGTCTTGGAGCAGAAGTCACTCTTTTCTCTAGATCTCCCGAGAAAATCAGCGATGCCATGGAACTAGGTGCAGATGCTGTCGTAATATCATCTGATGCTACACAAATGCTTGCTGCAAAGGGCAAATTTGACCTTATTATCGATACAGTGCCTTATGTGCACGATTTGAATCCGTATGTCTCCACGCTGAGAACTAATGGGACACTTGTTTTAGTAGGTTACCTAGGTGTTTTGGATGCCTTTATAAATACAGTACCGTTTATTTTGGGTCGAAAAGCAGTCGCTGGATCTGTAATCGGTGGTATCGCAGAGACCCAAGAATTACTTGATTTTTGTGGAAAACACAATATAGTCTCAGATATAGAATTGATAAAAATGCAAGATATCAACTTGGCGTACGAACGTATGTTAAAAAGTGATGTACGCTATCGATTTGTGGTTGATATGTCCTCCCTCAGAGAAACAGATGTATAGCATTTTCAAACGAAATTGAATTTATTAAAATAGGGATTGATACTCATGCCTTTTACAAAGATATATAATGACGTTAGACTTGACGCAGAAAACATCTTACTTTCCAATCCTGAAATGGTAGAGAGAATTGCAAATATTTTAAACTTAACGTTTATAACCACATCAGATCATATTGGG
>CALFYH010000019.1 GCA_937952155.1 uncultured Saprospiraceae bacterium | reverse complement strand
CCATCCTACTCCTTCAAAACCTTATATCTCTAGTCACTAACTACAAAGATAAGCATTCTCAATAGAAATTATTAGTTCTAATGAGCCACAAACTTTTTTATCCACCACACAAATATACCTAAACTTTCACTTTATTTAGTATTCACATCATAGAAATTTTATTGTGATCAATGGATATTTCCTTGTTTCTTTAAAACAGTAAAATTAAAGCTAGGAACCGTATTTTGATTTCAATTCCTAGCTTTCACTATGATTAACAGCCACCTACGACTTTACCTCACCTGTAATTTTCAGAACGACAGGTTCGCCTGCGTTAGAAGTAATAGTAATACTTTTGGATATCACGCCTATCCTATTGGTATCATATCTGACAGTGATTGTTGATGACTCACCTGGCATGATCGCGTCCTTCGGAAAAGTAGGAACCGTGCATCCACAGCTAGCCTTAGCGTCGGTGATCAAAAGTGGTGCGTTACCTGTGTTTTTAAAATTAAATGTTCTAGTGGGCTCAGATCCTTTGGATATAATGCCGTAATCTACCGTAGTAGCCGTAAAAGTCATTTTGGCAAATGCTTCTTTTGGATTGTTGTTCGAAGGCTGGCCTACGAGTTGGAATGTGACAATGCTTAATAAAAAGAAAAATACATTTTTCATGATAAAAAATTTAAATGATTAGAATAATAAAATTAACACAACAAAGGTATAGGCTACAGCATGCCTTAGGTGTTAAGCATTTTATCACCGGCTGTTATTCAGTTGTTAAGCAAAACCTGACTTGTCAAAAATTCGTTAACTAAGCATATTTTTGGTCTGTAAAAGGAAATGCCACATGCGCAAATATCACATCAGATACCTTACTGTCTTTGGATTTTTAACCATTATTGGTATTTTTGGAATACAGATATTCTGGGTGCGAGAGGCATTTACAATTTCTGAAAGTCAATTTGAGCATAATGTGACTGTAGCACTCAGACAAGTAGCTGAAAAAATTGCCGTAAAGAACAAAACACAATTTTTACATAAAAATCCAGTGATCAAGGTCAATCCAAGACTATACGCAGTCCAGGTCAATAGTGAAATAGATGCCAACTTATTGGAGTATTTTATCAATACAACATTTGATTATTTCAATATCACGCAAGATGTAGATTACAGTATCTATAATTGCCAGAGTGGTGAGTTGGTTTATTGTAATTATATCCAAAGACAAAAGCCAAGAAGTACTACCAAAAGCCCTGATCTTCCCATTTTCAATGATCTGGACCATTATTTCACCGTTAGTTTCCCCAATTATCCAATAGTATCACTCAACAACATTCCAATGTGGACAATTACTTCGATAGTTTTAGTATTTGTCATTCTCTTTATTATTTATGCACTTTATATCATTTTTAGCCAAAATTCCATTTCCAAAGTCCAACGAGATTTTATCAACAATATGACTCATGAGTTCAAAACACCGATTTCTACTATTTCAGTTATTCAGCAAGTAATCTCTAATCCAGAAATTATTCAACATCCCAAAAGGTTATTTACTTATAATCAGATTATCGGAGAAGAAATCAATCGACTGAACGACCAAGTGGAAAAGGTGCTTCAAATCTCCAGACTTGAAAAAAAACAAATTGAGCTACAAATGGAAAATTTTGATAGCCACGAAGTGATTGAGCAATGTATTTTTAACTTTGAACATGTAAACTTCGAAAAGCAAGTTATTTTTGAAAAACAGTTGGAAGCAATAAATACCATTATAAATGCAGATCAATTGCATTTTACTAATGTTATAAATAATATTATAGAAAATGCGATCAAGTATTCGGGCGAAGTCGTACATATTAAAATAACCACACAAAATACTTCAAACCAAAAATTATTTATCATCATTTCGGATGATGGACATGGTATAAATAAACGATTGAGAAAAAAAATATTTGAAAAATTCTATCGAATCACCGAAGACAACACACACAATGTAAAGGGATTTGGGTTAGGTCTATTTTATGTAAGGCAAATAGCTATTGCTCATCAATGGGAAATAGACGTAGAATCTGAACCCAATGTCGGTACAAAATTTATAATATGTACACCACAAAAAAGTAAGTAAAATGTCTAAAATATTTTATGTAGAAGATGATCAAAATCTCAGTTTTGTAGTAAAAGATTGTCTAGAAATCGCAGGTCATCAGGTCAATCACTTCTCAAAAGGTGATGAAGCACTCAAAGCTTTTCTAAAGTTTAATTATGATATTTGTATTTTGGATGTGATGCTCCCCAATTTGGATGGATTTTCATTGGTGAAAGCCATTCGCGATAAAAACCCGCATATACCTGTTATTTTTGTCTCTGCTAGAGTGCACATTCAAGACAAACTGGAAGGACTACAACTTGGCGGTGATGATTATATTTTCAAGCCATTCAGTATAGAAGAGCTTTTATTAAAAGTAAGTATTTTTATGAGACGTACTAAGTCACAAACGGAAACGTTAGTTGCCCATGAAGTCTTATTTTTTGGAAAATTCAAATATAATCCTGACAATATGGAACTCAGTAGTGGGAATAATTTACATAAACTTACAGCAAGAGAAGTAGAATTATTAATGTATTTCGTCAAAAACAAAAATAAACTCATCCCTAGAAGAGATATTTTAATTGCTTTGTGGGGAAAGGATGACTATTTTTTAGGTAGGAGTTTAGACGTTTTTATATCAAGGCTCAGAAAATTTTTAAGCGCTGACCCAAATATTAAAATAGAAAATATACCAAGGGTAGGATTCAAATTTGTACTTGAATAATGGATATTTAAAACATAATTCACGATAACTTCAATCAAGAATAAAAATTTGCCTTAGAAGCCGACATGAATGTCATGTACATAGTTGCCCACAGTTTTTATTTTTCAAATATTGCAACAGCTCTAACAGGCGAACCTGTTCCACCTTTAATTTTAAGCGGAAATCCTATAAATCTAAACCTTCCTTTACCTATTAATAAGTGTAAATTTATCATATTTTCATAATGTGTGAAATTCATCTCTCCACAAATATGATGAACTTCTTTATTTGATATTCCTGACACTCCAGGCGACATTGTCTCCACACCAAAAGCAGCTATTTCTTTTTCACCAAGCCATTTAGCAGATGCGGCTGTTATTCCAGGACCATTGCTCCAATTTTCACTATTAAAGTTTTTTCGAAAGTGGTCAGTATAGAACAAAACAGTGTCTCCTTTTTTGATTTCTACATGTGCCTTTTCACAAGCAATTTCTATCTCACTCGGTTCAATCAACTCTTTTAACCCTTTATTGGAAAAATCTAAACAAATTCCCTCGGTGTAAAACATCGATAAGGGCATTTTATCTATTGATTTTCCTTTATGTTGAATTTCCATATGATTTATGGCATCTACATGAGTTCCAGTATGTTCTCCTAATTCTAATTTATGAACAGCAGGTGTTTTGGTTATAGGATTTTTTATCCCATTCCATTCTTCGTGAGAATTGTGGACTGTCATTTTAACTTGCGGAAGGCCTTTATAGACAGGCATCCCATCGTAAATTTCTTGGCTCAAATCTATTATTTCAAACATTCAGCATTCATTTTTCGAATTGTGACAACGCAAAGGAATATATAACCTGAAATATGCATTAGAAACTCTATTACGAATCCTAACGCATAATTCAGGTTTAACGTGCCCACAAGCACAAAAGTAAAGCAAAGATCTGACGTTTTAAAGGGCTTGTGATATATTCGTGGAACAAGGTGTATATGGGATTTGCTAGGATTCTAGTGGTTTACTTTATGATCTGACCAGTTAAAATGTATTCCTGCACTTTTAGCCTTTTGTTTTTAATCGATTTTATTTCATTTATTCTGAATTACTATACCGGTTCTGTGGCATGCGTCGTGCTGACTAGGGAATTATGATCGTCATTGTCACTTGTTATCAGCTTCTTTTTTACAAATGCTTTTCAAAAAGTTTATTAATAAATTCGATAGTTGTAGTTTCAGAATCATTGGTTAACTCATATCCACCCAATCTATAAACTTCATAATTTAAAAATCTCAATTCTCGATCTAATTTCATCATTTCAGAGTATTTTTTTGGTGATGCTTTATCATCGTCTGCATAATGTTGTTTTCCATCAATTTCAATTACTATTCTTTTTGAGTTTGAAAAGAGTATCAAAAAATCCATTCGCTGCCTTAATAGATAATTAATTCCATGCTTTTTTATAGTATATGGGTCATAGTGTAAGTATACTTGTGGGATTAATGCTGGTAACTCCTTGCCAAGTATTTTGGCATATCGACTATAATAAAGATTAAAAAACTCTTGTTCTGGCTTTGAATCTAGAGATGCAAAAAGACGGTTTTTTAGTTTTGTAGCTAATTGAATACTTCTCTCTTCTTGCTTTAGTTTAGACCACCATTTTACTAAATCTATCCACTTTAGTCCATCATTTGGAATTGGTTCATCATAGATTAATACAGAATCTTTATTAGCAACAATTTCTAAATCATTATTAAGCGCATCCTTTATTATAATTTCTGGTTTGTAGTTTGTAGAGGCAAATATTAAATTCTTGATACTTCCTGTAACTCCATTTGTCTGAGATACTTGATACATATATCGATTAGATATTTGTTCTGATTTAAATAATTGTACATTATCAATTCTTATAATCTTATTGATAATATCTACTAATTTATTTTGTTCGTCGTCGTTTCTTACAATAGGGTGAACAAGAACTTCGAGTAATTTGAAGATTTGATTGTCAAGTAATTTATATACCTCTTCATTTTTCAGGAATTCAACTAATGGGTCTATTGGTTTATTTGTATCACTGAAGAAAAATGACAGGGCATCTGATTGTATGAAATGTGATAGGTTCGATTTTACTAATATTTCTTCTGAAGTCAGTTTGCCTTCAAGATTAGGAAAGGCTTGCAGATACTCTATTAGATTTCTTCTAGTAACTTGTGTTAGGGTATAGAATTTACCGTTGTAATATTCATTGACTGCATGGCCTAATTGATAGCTTTGATAATCATTGACTAGTTGCTTTGCAAGGCTTAATATAAATTCATCGCTTTTACCAAAAAGTCTGCTTTTTACATATTTTGCCTTACTTCTAAATGCCTCATCTTCAAGCCCATCTTCCAAGTTGTATTTTTTACATACGTCTGGAAGATTGTAAGACTTTTCGAATGCCAGACATTGTGAAATATTCTCAATTATATCAGTTAAATTATTTCTCATTTATATGCATGTCCAAATTCTGCTAACATGTCTCTCCACCACATAAATATATCTAATCTTTCGCATTTTTAGCATTCAAATTAAGAAATTTCTATCGTAATCATTGGATATCAATGAATCAATTTAATTTTGAATTATGTATGAATAAGTAACCATCCAAACAAAATGTTATACCAATACCAAATGCTCATTTACTTATAGAAAAAGTAAATCTGTAATTACCACCAACTGTTTTTCCTAGTAGTACTACGGGATGTCGATGTTTTGATTCCTAATACACCGAGCAAACCACGAGTCAATGTCTGTGCTACAGTACGGCCAATTTGTTTGGTCACTTGACTGTCCATCACTTTCTCAAATGTACTCTTCTCCGGGCGACCTGATGCGCGTGTTGTAGGTACTTCTTGCTGCTGTTCTTGCAATTTGCGTTGTACTTCTTCTGATTGAGCGGTCTCTATTTTACCAGTCAAAATCTCATAAGCACTTTCTCTGTTGATTACCTCATCATATTTGGCTTTAATCCGGCTCTTCCCCATGATTTGGTTGATTTCACTTTGAGTAAGAACATCCATTCTGGACTGCGGTGCACGCAAATAACAATGTACCAATGGTGTTGGAACGCCTTTTTCGTTTAAAGCAGCTACGATCGACTCACCGATACCCAATTCAGTCAACAACACATCTACCGAATAATAGTCTGTCAATGGATAGTTTTCAGCCGTAAGTTTTATGGCTTTTCTGTCTTTTGCTGTAAAGGCTCTAAGCGCATGTTGTACCTTCAATCCTAATTGGCTCAAGATAGAATCAGGAACATCGGTTGGATTCTGAGTTACGAAAAAGATTCCTACGCCTTTTGATCGTATGAGTTTAATGATTGTTTCTATTTGATTGAGCAATGCCTTGCTGGCTTCATTAAAGATCAAATGTGCCTCATCGATAAATATCACTAATTTGGGTTGCTCCATATCTCCTTCTTCGGGAAAAGTAGCATAAATTTCAGCCAATAATTGCAACATAAAAGTCGAAAACAACTTGGGTTTGTCTTGAATGTCTGTAACTCTCAATATAGAAATATACCCTTTGCCATTTTCGTCAATACGTGTCAAATCATCTACATCAAACGATCTTTCGCCAAAAAATATATCGCCACCTTGTTGCTCAAGTTCTATCACTTTGCGAAGGATTGTACCGATTGATGCTGGAGATATAGCGCCGTATTCTGCTGTGATTGTATCCTTTCCTTCATTGGAAATATAATTGAGTGCTTTTTTTACATCATCAAGATCCAATAATGCCAGTTGGTTATCATCACAAAACTTAAAAACTAAAGAAACTACACTAGCTTGTGTTTCATTTAGTTCTAGGATTTTCGAAAATAAAACAGGTCCAAATTCTGTAACTGTGGCGCGCAATCTAGCACCAGCATCATTTGACAAACTCAAAAATTCTACGGGACTACCGGCGGCAGCAAATGGTATGCCGATGTTATTATGTCTTTCTTCTATCTTTTCATTATTTTCACCTGCAACAGCCACACCAGATAAGTCACCTTTGATATCCATGACAAGACTAGGTACACCTTTTGCGGACAATTGTTCGATAATAATCTGCAATGTTTTGGTCTTTCCAGTACCTGTAGCACCAGCGATTAGGCCATGTCGATTGAGTGTGCGCAAAGGCACTTTTATAAATGTATTGGTCAACACTTCTCCATCGAGTTTGGGTGCACCAAGGATTATAGAATCACCTTTAAAAGTATAGGCTTCGTTTATTGTATTGAGAAAATTATCTTTTTTACCCATTTTTTATTTTTTATCTCTATAACGCAAATCTTTAATAAAAATTCAAACATCAGTTTTATTTTGCAAAAAGTTTTTCTCTTTCAGGACCTGTACTAACCATAGAAATCCTTGTTTTTAAAACACGCTCCAGTTCATTGATGTAATCAATAGCTTTTGCTGGCAATGCATTGAATTCAAAGATATTATCAAGGCTCTGATTCCAACCAGGATATTGTGCATAGACTGGATCAATATGATTATCCACAATATCAAATGGTAACTCTTGCGTTTGCATGCCACTATATTGATAAGTTGTGGCTACTTGGACAGTTTCAAAAGTATCTAATACATCCAATTTGGTAATGATAACTTGCGTAACGCCATTCAACATGATCGTATATAATAACTGAGGAATATCGATCCATCCACATCTTCGTGGTCTTCCAGTTGTAGCACCAAATTCCATACCTACACTTCGCAACTTCTCGCCAGTGGCATCTAACAATTCAGTCGGAAATGGACCTGATCCTACCCTAGTACAGTATGCTTTGGCTACACCTATGACTTCTCGCACTTTGTTGGGTGCAATACCGAGTCCACTACACACACCAGCACTGATTGTATTGGACGATGTCACAAATGGATACGTACCAAAATCTATATCTAGCATCGATCCTTGTGCCCCTTCAGCAAGGATATTTTTTCCTTCACTCAAAGCTTGATTTACATAATATTCGCTATTTACAAATCTCAATTGGCGGAGAACTTCGATGCTTTCAAAAAACTGTGTTTCCTGTTCTTCGAGATTAAATTCCAAATCAGGGTACATTTTGATCAAGCCGAAATGTTTTTGCTTTATAGCTTGATAACGCTTTTCGAAGTCTGTGGCATTGATGTCGCCTACTCGGAGTCCATTTCTGCCTGTTTTGTCCATATATGCAGGGCCGATACCTTTGAGTGTAGATCCTATTTTTTCTGCACCTTTGGCAGCCTCAGAAGCGGCATCAAGATACCTATGTGTAGGCACTATAAGATGTGCTTTATTAGAAACAAGCAACCTAGATTTGTAATCCACACCTGCATTGTCCAATGCCTTCATTTCCTTCACCATCGTGATCGGATCCAAGACGACACCATTGCCGATGACGTTGATGATTTCGGGTCGGAAAATACCAGAGGGAATGGTGTGAAGAACATGTTTTTGACCGTTGATTTTTATGGTGTGTCCAGCATTGGGTCCACCTTGAAATCTGCACACAAGATCATATCTATCTGCCAGATAATCAACAATTTTTCCTTTCCCTTCGTCTCCCCATTGAAGACCAAGTAATACATCTACTGCCATGAATTGCTTATATTGAGTATTTTTAAAGGTCAAAATTAAGAAAAAAATACTTACTAATTTTCATTAATGTGTGTATTTAATAAAGATTGTGCCTTTTCGCCCTTTGAAATTCATTTTTTGCTGTGAATTGAAAATTTAATTGCCTACCAATACTTGACTAAAGTTGTAATTTTCCTAAGATTTGCTGATGAATTATAGGAATTTGCAAAGAATTCTATTAAAAAATGCGGTATCAATGTAGCAAGAATCTTACATTTGCACCCATTATTGTGATGGCCTCGTAGTTCAACTGGATAGAATATCAGATTTCGGCTCTGAGGGTTGAGGGTTCGAATCCTTCCGCGGTCACGAATAAATAATGAAATAATAAAAAATGTCAAGCTTGCTTGAACATTTTTTTGTTTTCATTATTTTCAAAGCGGAGCTTT
Organism: uncultured Saprospiraceae bacterium; assembly: GCA_937952155.1. Lineage (GTDB taxonomy): Bacteria > Bacteroidota > Bacteroidia > Chitinophagales > Saprospiraceae > OLB9. Next base: position 1,406 of record CALFYH010000019.1, on the reverse strand, counting down.
GAAGGATGTTGCGGAGCAAAATCCTGACAAACTTCTTTTCTAAATGTCAAGCTTGCTTGGACATTTTTTATTATTTCTATTAAGGTTTATAAGACTTCTTTTTTTGGTGATTTTTATCATGATTTTTTAGTTTTTCAATTAGTAATTTTAAACTGTAAATAAAAAGGTAAAATCATGAAAGCAAATGTGCCTGTGTCAACCATTATGACAAAAAATGTCATCAAACTTAATCTTGGAGATGATTTAACAAAAGCAGAAACACTTTTCAAAAAGAACCATATTAGGCATATTCCTGTGGTAAGTGGTAATAAAATTCTTGGTATGTTGAGTTATACCGATTTGCTTCGTATTTCATTTGCTGATGCAGTTGATGAAGAGGAAATGGAAGTTGATGTTACGGTTTATAATATGTTTACCATAGAACAAGTTATGACAAGAAATTTGGTAACAATTTCACCAGATTCTAGTATCAAAGAAGTTGCTGAAATATTAGCAGTAAAAGAGTTTCACGCTTTGCCTGTAGTGCAAGATGAACTTTTGGTAGGTATTGTTACCACAACAGATTTAATCAAGTATCTTTTAAAGCAATATAACTAAGTTAATGCTTGTATGGCTATTGCTGTAAACTGCTAATGTTTTTAAGGTTAGCAATGGTTTCTTGTGGATTTATTGCATTGAATACAAAGCTTCCAGCTACTAGAACATCAGCACCAACTTTTGCAAGTTGTTGAGCATTTTTATCAGTAACACCACCATCAATTTCAATTAGAGTAGATGCATTCTTTTTGTTGATTAAGTTTTTTAGTTTTTCAACTTTCGAATAAGTGTTTTCTATAAATGATTGTCCGCCAAAGCCAGGATTTACACTCATGATGCAAACCAAATCAATATCTTGTATGACATCTTCCAACAAATCTACATTTGTATGCGGATTTAAAGCAACACCAGCTTTCATTTCTTCTGCTTTGATAGCTTGAAGCGTTCTGTGTAAATGTGTGCAAGCTTCATAATGAACCGTTAAAACATCTGCGCCTAACTTTTTAAAGGTAGAAATATATATATCGGGATCAACAATCATCAAATGTACATCGATGGTTTTTTTTGCATGTTTGTTTATAGCATCTAACACTGGCATTCCAAACGAAATATTTGGAACAAAAACACCATCCATAATATCAATATGAAACCAATCGGCTTCAGAATTGTTAATCATTTCAATATCGCGTTGTAAATTGGCAAAATCTGCAGCAAGAACTGATGGCGCAATTAAAATATTTTTCATTTTGTTTTACTGCTTTTAGAATTTTGCTAACGTCAAACATATAAAACAGGTTTACTTGAGGATCGTAGCTGCCATCAGGATTATAACCTCTTCCAGCAAGTTTGTTGGTTGATGAATGAGATAC
>CALFYH010000018.1 GCA_937952155.1 uncultured Saprospiraceae bacterium | reverse complement strand
CAGATTTGGATTGTAATCTGGATAGATCATGAATGGCATATTTTGATTCGAAAATAAGTTGTACTATTTTCTCCAATCTTGACTGCCCAGAGTCAGAATTTTCTAAACTTATTCTAGGTATAAAACCATAATAAATAATTGTGAATATTAGTGTTTGAAGTAGATCAAAGTATTTATCATCAAACGGACAATTTATAAATACATTCTTGTGGTAATTTTCATGTTTCTCCATTCTCTAATTTTGATGCGAATATGTTTTTTTACTGTATGAATTTCTAAGTTGAATGAGGCCATCTCTTTTATGAATATAAAGCTCAGTCTCTTCTTTTTTGCTTAATTCTCTACCATATTTAACTGCGTCTTCTTTTCTGTCAAATGATTTGGATATATCAGTATCACCAGATTTTTTAACGGCCCAACCACCAGACTTATCCGAAGGAACCACATGATTTGATCTTTTTATCATTATATTACCATTTATTTTTAAAACATTTTTTTAATATTTTAGTTTCACATCTTCTTTGAAATCTATAACTATTAATAAAATTAAAACTGGGTATGAATCTAATAAATTAGTATTTTAACACATTAATTAATCAATATTATCATTGTGCAATAACTAAGATAATAGAGTGGCTAGATAATTATAAAGTCTAAGATTGTCTTTGTTTTCAAATTTTTATTCTTATTATTTCAGTCACAATATACAAAATATATTTTTGCTGTACAAATATTCAAGTTATATTTTTTAAAAATCAATTTTACATATATTGAATTTTTGTAATATATCTGTCAGGCAAAAAAAAATGGTCGTCCCCCAACGACCATTTCAGATTATAACCCATGAACTTTAAAACCTAAATAACAGAGATCTCACTTCTGTCACTCAATCTTTTTTTACTAATTTATTGTACTTTAAAACCAAGACTTCTTCCTGTATGGGAAAAGAAATGTGGGTTGATATGTATTTTTTTACCCATGAACATCTATATCAACCCAATCTCCTTTTTGTTTTTAATCCCATGAACATTTCCGAATTATCGGACCCGATTCTTTAATCGGCAAAATCAATGTTTCTATTCCTACCATCGATTTACAATACAAAGATAGGTGCACATCCAAAAGAAAAAAAATACAAAAAAACGATGAAATAACATATTTATAGTTGTAATATATATCTAGTTATTTGTTAGGTTTTTGTGGTCTTATTTTTTGTGGTAAGAGTTCATTTTGAGCAGAATAGTTTAATTTTTTTTTTGACTTGGATACTATGAAGTCATCTTAAGCATAATATCCATTCATCCGTCGCCAACGCATCTTCAGTACACCTTTGATAGCTTCAGAAACTATATTTGCATGCATTTTTGAATTGCCTTTTTCTCTATCTACAAAGGTGATTGGTACTTCTGCCAGCTTGAATCCCTTGATAAACGCATAATATTTCATTTCGATCTGGAATGTATAACCAACAAATTTTATCTTATCCAAATCTAAGGCTTCGAGGACGCGTCTATGATAGCAAATAAATCCTGCTGTCGGATCCTGAACAGGTAGTGATGTGATGGTTTTTACATAAAGTGATGCACCGTAGGAGAGAAGTAGCCTGTCCTTGGACCAGTTTTTGATATTACCACCTTTGACATATCTGCTGCCGATAGACATATCTGCTCCTTGCACACAAGCTTCGAGCAATCTAGGCAAATCCTTGGGATTGTGGCTAAAATCAGCATCCATTTCGAAAATATAATCAAATCCATGCGAAAGCCCATATCGAAATCCTGCAATATAAGCTGTGCCTAGACCTAGTTTGCCTGCTCTTTGTAGAAGATGGATACGTGATTCTTTTTGCTTGAGAATATTTACTACTTCTCCAGTACCATCAGGCGAATTGTCATCAACGATAAGCACGGAAAATTGTGGTCCTTGACCCAATACGGCATCGATAACCGAATGAATATTTTCAATTTCGTTATAAGTAGGGATAATAACTAGGCAGGATTCCAATTTATACGTTTTAGTAAATATATAACGAAAGTAAAAATAATAAAGTGTCTTTGATCAAAATCTGATGCAAATATTAAAAATAATTCAACGACGACAAAACCTTAGAATAAATTCCCAAAATATTTTTTTTTCAAAAGACCAAGATTTTAAACATATTTGGCTATGAATCAGTTCATTTATGACTTTTTAGATAATTGATAATGGAAATAATTACCTTGTGCTTTTTTACCATTGGTATGTCTGATTTCACCAAAGCTTTAAAAGAAAAATTTCGAGATCCAGTTTTTGCCTTCCAATATACCCAAGTTGTGCGGTATGTGGTCAGCTTTTTGATTTCTATCATCATGGTCAGGAGTGCACTGGCAGCTGATGACTTGGGTCGATACGAAATTATAATTTTTATAGCCAGTGCATTGACGATGTTTTGGTCGGGTGGATTTCGCAATGCGTTGTTTGCATTTTATGCTAAGCTGGAGCCAAATGACCAATATCGACTTCCCACACAGATATTTTGGTTGCTTTGTGGTATTTGTGTTGTTATTGCTTTATTGGTTGGACTATTCCCGACATCGTTAATGAATTTGTTCAGTCAGAGTGCTGATTACACATTATATATTTATGTAATATTATTAGTGATTCTTTCAGTCCCACCAACCTTGGTTGATGCTATTTATTTTCTCAGAAAAGATGTCAAGGCATTATTATCCTATACACATTGGAGCCAACTCGTCAGTTTATTTCTAACCTTAATGGTTGCCGTTTTTATACCTACTATAGAATATTTCATATACGCTTTACTATTGTCGTATAGTCTCAGATTTGGATATTTGGTAATTTTTGTATTAGGAGCAGCGTCTTTTGACTTATCATTCGACCTTATAAGTCGTTATGCAATTTTTGCTATGCCATTGATAGGTACTATATTTTTGGGTAATTTGATGGACATGATTGATGGTTGGTTTGTGACATATTATTTTGAAGAATCATATTTCCCGATATTCAGATATGGAGCTAGAGAAATGCCGTTGTCAGCTGTGTTGATGAGTTCGTTGTCTATGGCAATCATCCCTAGTTTATCGGCTGACAGCCAAGGTATTATAATGTTGAAACGGAAAGTGACATCCCTGATGCATTGGTTATTTCCGGTGTCAGCATTGCTTATGATTATATCGCCGATTTTATTTCCTTTGGTTTATGAAGCCGCATATTTAGATTCAGCATTTATCTTCAATATATATTTGCTTATTTTGATCAGTCGCGTTTTATTGCCACAGTCTATTTGTCTTGCACATCATAAAACTGGCATTATTATCTTTTCTGGAATGATAGAAGTGGTCGCAAATATCCTTTTGAGCTTTTGGTGGATGAATATTTGGGGTATCTTTGGTGTTGCTTTGGCGACAGTTGTAGCATATTTTGTTCAGAAAATCATTTTAGTTGTGTACAATCGTCAGAAATTCGGCATTTCACTTACAGATTATATTGACCTTAAGTATTATGTCTTTTATTCATTATCATTGATAGGCATATTTTTTATCACCTTATATATATGGAAATGACGGTAAATCTAGCGTACAATTTTCTTTGTGAAAAAATGGAAGGACTTTATGATGCACGAGAAAGTTCGATCATAGCCAGATACTTGATTGAAGATTTGTTTTCTAAAAGCTTTCATTCTGATGAATTATTGAATCAATCAGAGGTTGAAGTGCTTGAACATACAGCGCTAAGGTTGCAAAAAAATGAACCTTGGCAATATATTGGTGGTGTTGCTGATTTTTATGGTTTGAAATTTAATGTGAATCCAAGTGTACTCATACCCAGACCTGAAACGGAAGAGCTTGCTTATCTGGCTATTGATATTATAAAAAAGTATAATATATCTTCTGTAATGGATATTGGTACTGGTTCTGGGATATTGCCGATTACCATTGCAAAAAAGACGACAATTCCTGAAGTCTATGGTCTTGATATCAGTGAAGGGGCATTGGAGACCGCAAAGTCAAATGCCAATCTTCATGAAGTCCAAATACAGTGGATACAAAATGATATCTTGGATCGGGAATTGTGGCATCAATTACCAAAAGTGGGACTAGTCGTAAGCAATCCACCTTATATCAGTAGAGACGAAAAGGTTGAAATGCAAGCCAATGTTTTGGAATATGAGCCAGAAATGGCTTTGTTTGTACAAGATTCTCCATTAGAGTTTTACGATTCTATAGCTGATTTTGTGAATACATGCCAAAATCCAGGATGCAAGTTGCTAGTAGAAATCAATGAAAAGTATGGTAAAGAAGTGTGCAACCTTTTTATGAATAAAGGTTTAAGAAATATAATCTTGCTCCAAGATTTACAAGGGAAAGACAGAATCGTAGGTGCAGAAAAATAATTCAATTAAATCTTATCAAAATGTCACATGTATTTGTAACTTTTAATAAAATTTTAACGTTATGATTCCAAACAAAGCAACCTTTACATATTACCTTTGTCTTTACTTTTAGAAGATCATACGAGGTGTATTGTGATTTTTGATTTATAATAAAATACTGAACATAAAATGAAATACCCACAGAAATTGAAATATGTAGTGATAACAGTAATATTTTGTAGCGTGGTCAGTTCGTTATATCTTGAATTTCGCAACCCATCAAGTTCATTTTTTACAGGTCAGCCTATCGCTATGGAACAATACATCAAAGAATCTACTTACCTGCCTGATGTAAAGTTTGTGAAAGAAATCTTGAAGACATTTTTTAATGTGGTGAATTCGTAAGGTCAAATTTTCTACTAACACTTTTGTAATATATACACGCGATCAATGTTTCCAAAATTGTTAAAATTTTATTAAAAAAAGCTGTTTTGAAATTTTAGTTCAACTTTTTTAAGGCTTTTCTATTACTTTTGTATTCCCTAGATGTAAATTGAGTATTTGTAATCAATATTATGCGTGTACACTTTCTTTTAGTTGGTCTTTTGTTAGTTATGTTTGGAACCTTATCGGCTCAAAATAAGGTGAGATGGACTTCGTGGGAAACAGCAACAGAAAAAATCAAACGCGGAGATAAAAAATTTATAGTGTACTTTTACTACGATGGCTGTAAATGGTGCAGATTTATGGAAGAAAATACCTTCAACTCAGATCATATCGCCAGATTTATCAATAATAATTTTTACGCTTTTCATATAAATGCATCGTCATCCGAAAAAATTGTTATCAATGATCATACTTATACATCGGTGAAGATTGGAAAGTTTGATTTTCACGAATTGGCAACCAATATGCTCGGTGGTAATATGTCTTTTCCAGCCATAGTTTTCTTAGACGAACAGTTCAAAAAGTTGGCAACTTATGATCAATACATAGATATGCCAAATTTTGAAATGTTATTGTCATTTTATGCAGGCGACCACCATAAACGAACCATGTGGCGAAAATTTGCCAATAATTATTGTCGAGACAGTCACTTCA
>CALFYH010000017.1 GCA_937952155.1 uncultured Saprospiraceae bacterium | reverse complement strand
AGTGTTTAATTTATCAAACTGTGTTAAATTCGGCATGATTCCCACACTTTGGTCGAGGAATTTATGCATGCTCCACCCTGCGTTAAACTGCCACTTCTGAGTTTTATTCTGAGCAGTAAGACTGCTGGCTATAATAAGGAAAAATAATATTATCTTCTTCACTTAAATAGAAGTTGGGATTCATTTCTCCTTTTGGGAGCTTGATACGTTTGTGTGTTAAAAAACGGGGGTCTTTGATCACGTTTTTCAGCATTGCAATACCACGTTCTTTATATTCTTTTTCTTGATCCTCGTCAGTAAAGCCACCTTTAATGCCGGTCACTTTTTTCCAAACTTCATCAAACCATTGCAACAAATCCCGATTCATACGCTCTTCACTGGGAAAATCAGCCAAGCCTTCGAGCACTTCATGTACCGAAACACCAAGTGAAAGTGCGGGATTTACGATATTCATTTTTCGTTTTGTTTTAGGATCTTTGTATACATTCTTCAAGTAATACGCACGTGGACATTTTATAAAGTCCCCTATCGAAGAATGTGACACCCATACCGCTGTATATTTATCAGGCATAATAATTTATATTTTTCCGCTTAATAGATCCTCTTCAAACGCAAGAATTCCTTTATAGTCTTTTGAGTAAGCATCTACATCTGGAAAATCAAGTGCAATAATTTTTTTATAAACAATCCCAATAAGTTTTTTAACACGCTCTACATCTTTAGTTTCTGGCTCAAGAGAAAGCTCAATAATATTTTCGTCCTCATTACCTTCAACATACTCAAGTGTAAGAGAATTGATTGGAAATTCTTTAAAGCGATTTGAGTTCTCAAGAAGAATTTTATAAAAAATAAGACCATAAAATTTACTTCAATTCAAATTTTCAGTTTGATATTTCTTGTATTTTTGGTTATGATAGCGACTATAAATATTATTGTTGATGACAAATCGTCCTACGAAAGTCAGTACAGTTTCGCACTTACGAAATTACAATCAAATACCTCCAATCAAGTGACACTTTCAGATTCATTTAGAAAATGGATAACCAATAGAAAAAATAATGGCAAGCCTATTATTATTATCTCTGGACAAGGTGGTGGATCTCGTGCTGGTTGTAGTATGTATGCCTCCTTAGCAAAATTGGACACTATTGACTATATCAAAGATAACATATTGGCTATCACAACTATCTCAGGAAGTAGCAATGGTGCTTTGTTTTACTTAGCGTCAAAATATCTAAATAAATTTCCAAACAATAATTTGGAATCAAATGCCTTAAATCTATATAATAACGATTATGTCACGAAGTCTATGTACAAAATGCTATTTACGGACAGATATTTATATCAAAGGTTCATTCCAACCAAATTCATAAATAGAAATGACAATTTGATAGATCTCGAAAGTGCCGCTTTCAGTAAGACAATCGCAAATAATAATCTTGAAATCCTAAAAAAAATGCAATGGAGTGACTGGTATAAAGATGATCATGCTACCTTGCCAATATTTTTACCCATTTCTTATAATATATCATTGGGCAAACCGAGTATTTCGTCCCCATACAAAAATGATATACACAGTAATTTTGATTATCACTCCATATTGGACAGTCTAAAATCGAAAAATAATGGTATTATTACTATTAGTCAAAGTGTTTCATTGAGTCAAATGTTTCCTTTTATAAGTGCAAGCGCAACTGTTGGTGGTGATAATTATATGGATGGTGGAGTTTATGATAATTTCGCTTTTGAATCATTAGAAGCTTTATATCAAACTGCTAATAAGCTGCGAAATGAAATTGATACTTCAAAAAAAATCATAATTATTTCAGTTGAGAATGGTAAAATTGACCATGAATACCAATCTACGACTAGCCAGTTGCAAAGTCTAATTTCATCGGTTACCAAGAGTATTTTTCACACAAATCCTATCAGGCATTTGAGTAATCTACTATCTGAATTGTCTTCAAAAGATACTTTAATCAACCTTAAAATATACCCCGACATAAAAGAAAATCCAGAAATTAAATCCACAAATCTTCAAGATGTTTTTAAAATTAAAACCGACAAATCATATGTTGTAATGTCCAGATATCTAACAAAATCTGAAGTTGACACTATTATAAAATTGACCGATCAGCGAATAAAAACAAGTATTAATCGTGCAATTTTCACAGAAAAATAAAAATTTAGAGCAAAATTAAAAATTTACAACTTGCTAATCAATAGGTTATATTTCTAAAGATAAGTATTTAAAGAGTTTAATAAAATGAATTATTAGATAACTTTTAGGACGGGTTTAAAAGACAATGATTAAGTGCCTTTTATAATTCAAACACACCCAATCTCCCTAATTACAACTTATTTTCATTGATCATATCCAATAATTCATCCCTGTAATTCTTGCCTATCGGCAATTGTTTGATCTTTCCGCCTTCCATGAGTTCTACCATATTGCCAAGGATGGCCGTTATTCTTTTGATATTTACGATATAGGATCGATGTACCCTTCGAAATTTGGTTTCTGGCAGTCTGTCCTCCAAACTTTTCATGGTCTGCAAAGTGATTACTCTACCTGAATCTTGTCTGATGATAACATAGTCCTTGAGTCCTTCGATGTACAAAATATCTTCAAAATTTATCTTGACCAATTTTTTATCTGCCTTCACAAAAAAGAAATCATCCGCTTCTGGTTGATTCAATTCATGTTCAGCTCTTTTGGCAGATAGCTTTTCAGATACCTTATTGACAGCTTTGAGAAAGCGCTCCAGAGAAATTGGTTTTAATAAATAATCAACGGCATTGAGATCAAAACCTTCAACTGCATAATCTGGGTAAGCTGTAGTGAAGATGACACTTGGCGGATTGGAAAGTGTCTTCAGAAAATCAATACCCGAAAGCTGTGGCATCTGGATGTCCAGAAACATTAAATCGATGTGTTGAGACTTCAAAACTTCATTGGCTTCAAAGGCATTTTCGCACTTCTTGACCAATTGTATTTCAGGAATCTGGTTTATATAAGTTTCCATAATTTCAAGTGCCAAAGGCTCGTCATCCACTAAAATTGCTTTGATCATTTTGTAAAATTAAATTTATGATTTTAAAAATTTGACAAATTCAAGTTCAATTCCACCAAATAGGAATTTGGACTTTCTTTTATTTCAAGGTGGTGTTTTTCTAGATAAAGGATGTTCATCCTACGCCGCACATTTATCAGACCAATACCACCAGATCTTTTCTCATATGTCTTGGGCAGAGATGGAGATCTACTGTTTTCGACCTTCATCATCAAGTCATCACCCGAGACTATGAGTTCGAGATTGACATAACCTTGCGATATTTGATTATTTATACCGTGTTTAAAAGAATTTTCAATAAACGGTATCAATAGTAATGGCGAAATTTTCTGATCATTGATATCTCCGGATACTTTAAAATTAATGAGCATTTTGTTTCCGTGTCTCAGTTTTTCTAGATCAAGATAGTTTTGCATATAGTTTATTTCTTTGCTAAGCAATACTTCCTTTTCGTTGCATTCATACAACATGTAGCGCATCATCTCAGATAATTTCAGCACAATCTCGGGTGCAAGATCTGATTTTTTCAATGTCAATGCATAGAGACTGTTTAATGTATTGAAGAGGAAGTGTGGATTGATTTGGGATTTGAGAAACTTGAGTTCGGACTGTAGATTCTGACTTTCCAATTCTTTTTTGTCCCGTTGCTGGACCAACCAGTCATTCATCACCTGATAAATAGTTGTCGACGTACCTACAAAAAATAGAGATATAAAGATGTACCACTGATTGGAGATATAATGAGATTGAGCTTCCGCATTGCCACTCGTAAACAATACTAAAAGTATAGTCTTTATGGGTGTCAAAATTATTGCAACCAATGCCAATGCTCCAAAATGCCAATAAAAATTGCGGTCTTTAAGGTATTTTGGGAATAAGATAAAAATATTGAGATATGCGATCATGGCATAAAATCCAATGGTTACTATATCAGTAATAAGTGCTTGGAAAAATCCTACTTTCGGAACAGCAGTAACCATCATAACAAAAAGGAGCGAACTCCAAAATACCACATGGTAAAATGAATTGTGTTTGCTCCAAGCTTTGATTTGCTCTTTGATCGAAAAAATACTAATTGACTTCATGGCAAATGACATAATACCCAAACTGGAATTATGACAAAACAAAGATACACAGAAGTTGATGTATTCGGCATATAATTATAGATGAAGGTAGCAAATAACAAGACAAAGGTTAAAAGAGGCTTCAACAAAACGGCAATATTATTTTATTTTATCCATTATGTCTGAGTAATTGGATCTAACAATAGTGTTGAATAATGGTTCAAACATAAAAAAAACGCCATCAAGCATAAAGCCGATGGCGTTTTTAGTATTTGTGGAGATGCAGGGACTCGAACCCTGGTCCAGACAAAGCAACTGAATGCTTTCTACATGTTTATCTTCTGTTCGGATTTTCGAAATCTGGCAGGTACAGAAGCCCACGGCGCCGTCATCTTATCTTCTGTAATTTCGGATTGTGATCGAAGCATCTCACGCACCTAGTCCGCGGGTCTGTTGAAGTGCGGCTACCGGCATATATCGGACGTCATCCGGGCGGCACTAAAAGCGTTGCAATCCTAGATTACGCAGCTAATGCGAAGTTATTATCGCCATTTGTGTTTTGATCATCATTTGATAACGGAGTGAACAATCGTGCTCCGACATGCTTACAAACCGATGATCTTTCCTGTCGATACCGGTCATCCCCAAAAAGTAAATTGATACATGTCGAATTACAAATGGTAAATTGAATGCTAATGTTAAATTACAAATGACAAAAGATTCTATTATCAACAATTATTCTAGTGTATCATTATACAATCAGCAATAACATAAAAGTAATGTGAAATGTTCCTAAAAACTAAAAATAAATATATGAGTCCTTTTCACAAAAACAAAGGCAAGGTGATTTCTCCCTTGCCTTTGAACTAAATTTCAATTAAATATCTACTATCAATTCCAGCCAGCACTTTGCTTAAGTGTTGGATTGGCATCCAATTCTATCTGAGGAATAGGCCAAACAATTTTATGGCTTGAGCCAGGTATAGCTGCTACTCCAAAAGGTCCTGTGTATGGTGTACCCAATTCAAAAGCAGTAGCTGGTGGATTACCATTAGCTACCTTGGCAGGAATACCATCTATTGGAAATAAATCGTCTTTTTGTAATCTATGAATATCAGACCATCTTCTTCCTTCCATCAAAAACTCAATTCTTCTTTCTTTAAGAATAGCTCCAACTAACGCTTTCGAGTCTGCAAATGAAGTATAAGATTGGGTTGCTGGACTAGCAAGGGATCTGTCACGAACCATATTTAGGTATGCCATTCCATTTGCCATATCATTTTTTCTTGCATAAGCTTCAGCCATATTAAGAAGTACTTCAGCATATCTGATAAC
>CALFYH010000016.1 GCA_937952155.1 uncultured Saprospiraceae bacterium | reverse complement strand
ATTCTACAAGGCGAAAAAATTGGAACTTTGGTAGAATAATAAAAAAATATGATATAAATCAAAACTACATGATTGTTTCGGCGTTGTTATCCCAATAATACTTTGTATATATTTTTTGCCATTTTAAAAATAAAATGACTCTATAATCTTACATGAGCAACAAGCCCGATATCACCCAAGGACGTAAACGAACCAATATTTTAAAAAATATAGAACAAAAAACCATAGAGGCATTATGCAAAATCATGCCATCGTGGATGACTTCTGATATGCTGACAGCTATTGGTTTTATTGGTAGCATCCTTATTTCTGTTGGCTTATATTTTGCGAAGGAAAATAAAATCTACCTCATAATAAGTATAATTGCCTTTGCTATCCAATGGTTTGGAGATTCGCTAGATGGTAGATTGGCTTATTGGCGCAATACACCTAGGAAATGGTACGGTTGGGCATTGGATATAACGGTTGACTGGATATCAATAGGAATTATCGGGTTTGGATTTTATTATTATTTTGAGTCTTATAAATTCATTGCTTTCATATTTATATTTGCCTATGGTTGGTCTATGATAAATGCCTTGCTAAGATATAAGATAACAAATGCTTACACAATCGATACCAATCTGATGGGTCCGACGGAACTACGTATTATCATTTGTATATTTATTATTTTGGAATATTTTATTTCTAACACACTGATCGCCTTCGGATTAGGTGGTAGCTTGATCCTAATAATATTTAATTTTTCTGATCTGATGAAAATTCTCCAAGAAGGTAACAAAAGAGATGCTTTAGAGAAAGCTGAAAAAGCCTTGTCAAAGTAATTGTAATCAATAGATAGTTTGGATGTTTAAGAACTATAATCTATACGCACCAAATTTATCTTTGAAGATTTTTCACTTGGTATTATCAAACTAGATGTACCTGTCTGGATAGCATCTTTAAATCTTAGCTTAAGATTTTGATACTCTGTACTCAATACACTTCGTCTTTCAAAGTTGCCCATCGGATCGATAAGATATTCGCTTACAGTATTGCTATTTTTAATTTCGTCGTTATAGAGTAATCTAATTCTAGAAGGAGTTTTGAAAATGAAAAATGATGAATACACTGCATTATCATCTTGTGAAAATTGCTTTTTAAACATCACCTTTTGCCAATGTTCATTTCCATCTGGATACGTAGCCAATAATACCAAGTCTTCATGGTAGTAGTCTATAAAACCTCGCATAGGAAAATTTCCGAATTGACTTGGAGAGTTCATTTGTGATCGACGAGCAAACTCGCGTACTGTTTCTGCAAAAATTATTACACCACCATCATTTCGCACGACCAAATCTTGAATAACATAGTCATCAAGTTCTCTATTTCGCTTATTTTTTTTACCTGAGACTTCTGCTATAAACTCAGGAGTAAATCTATTGATCAAAATGTCGGCGGCATCTGGTAAATCATTAGGTTGGATAGAAAAACCAAAGTATCCATTTGCTTTAGATTCATCACCTGATGTGGTAAATCCAGCCATTACTAGTCTGTTGTTTTTATTGTCATAGTCCAATTTCATCTCTTTTATTTCATCCTCTTCTGCTTTGAAATGATGCACAGTATATTTGTCCTTATCTAGAATTCTTATGAGATTAACCATGTTGCTTTCATCACGCGACCACATGGATGATTTCTGAGTTGTGATAAAAATATCGCCATTATTTGCAACCGTTATTTTTTCAAAATCATTCTTGAGATTGATTCCATCCACAACTAGGTTATAATCATAGATAAGTGCTAATGATTTATTATCGAAAAGTTGAATATTTAGAAATTGCACATTTGGTGTAAATACAACCACCTTAGACTTATCTTTTGAAAATGCAAATCGTGGATTGCTACTTACCTCTTTCTTGTGTTTTTTATTGTATGTTATAGAGTCCTTTATTGCCACATTTTTATCAAATGCAATAGCCCTAAATACAATGGTATCTTTTTCTTTAAATGTATAAAAAAAGTGAAATGCCGAATCTTTGGCCATCACACCGGTTGGAATGATGTTTTCTTTTTCAAATTCTAA
>CALFYH010000015.1 GCA_937952155.1 uncultured Saprospiraceae bacterium | reverse complement strand
AATGTGTTATTCTTGATATCGACGAACCGACCACATTTACAATACCATATATAAGTGCACCTTTTTCTTTGGCCAATTCTAATGCTGCAAGTGTATCTGCAGTTTCACCTGATTGAGAGATGGCTATTACTACGTCATCTGAATTGATGATAGGATTTCTATACCGCAATTCTGAAGCATATTCCACTTCTACAGGTATTCTAGCTAATTCTTCTATCAAGTATTCTGCTACAAGTGCCGAATGCCATGATGTACCACAGGCTGCAAATATGATCCTTTTAGCATTTACTATCCGGTTTATGAATTGCTGCATACCGCCTACCATGACCCAACCGTCGTGGGCATTTATACGACCACGCATACTTTCTCCGATCGTAGTAGGTTGCTGATATATCTCTTTCAACATGAAGTGGTCATATCCTTCTTTCTCAAGTTCTTCCAGTTTCAGGTCGAGCTCATGCACTTTGGGTTGTTGGACTTCATTACTGAGATTAATAATTTCGTAATTACCATTCTTATGAATCGTTACGATTTCTTCATCATTTAGATATACTACTTTATTAGTATATTTTATGATAGGAGATGCGTCCGATGCTAAAAAATATTCATCATCACCCAAGCCCAAGACCAAAGGACTGGATTTGCGTGCGCCAACGATAACATCTGGATTATCTCTGTCTATCACAACGATTGCATAGGCTCCGATAGCCTTTTCTAAGGCTCGTCTGACGGCCTCGCTCAGACTCAAATTTTCTCTTTTCTGATACTCTTCGACAAGATGAACTAAGACTTCAGTATCAGTTTCACTCTTGAATTCATGGCCTATATCAGTTAATGCTTTCTTTAAAGTAGCATAATTTTCGATGATTCCATTATGGATAAGTGCTAATCTACCATTGCCTGATGTATGTGGATGCGCATTGATATCGTCTGGCTTACCATGCGTAGCCCAACGTGTATGACCTATTCCTACAAAACCAGAAACATCTTTATCTTTAGCAGCAGACTCAAGTTTGGACACTTTTCCTTTTTTCTTGACAGTTTTTATCTCTCCGTTCAATACAGAAATGCCAGCACTGTCGTATCCTCTGTATTCCAGTCTTTTCAGACCTTCCAGGATGATAGGGTACGCTTGCTGAGAGCCAATATAGGCAACGATACCACACATATTATTTTATTATTTTTTAGTATAAGTAATATTAAGCTTCAATGGGTAAGTACTATGGTTTGCACCAAAGAGCACAACCCGTTTAGGGTTTCCTGTTTCAGTCAATACATTTAAATAAATATCTGCATTGTAAGTTGAATCTTTTACCGCTTTTTTGATATGATTAGTAATGTTCATTGTGTATTTTGTTTTGCCACCTTCTACTAACGGTACTCCACCAAAAGCAATTGCCAGCGCTGAAGCAGAGGTAAAGCTATATGCAAAATCATCAATAAATATATCCTGTCCACTCGCATTTTTTCTAGTAGCTATCAATTGTGGTGGAATGGTATAATCATTCAGTCCAGGAAGATCTGCTACATAAAATTCAAGTTCTGCCTTATTTATTATGATAGAATCCAATTTTGACAAATCAGAAAATTTAACAACGGTTTTTACTCCACCTATACCCTGAAAAAAGGTCAATGAGTCACTAGCATCTGTATTAGATATATACTTTTCTACAAGGCTACCGCTTCTGTCGTGATCAAATTTGTTGATTGTAGCTGTATGCACATTGTATTCATAGGTTTTTTTGATCGTATCGCTTACTGTGTAATACATGATTAGCTTATTGATTCCTGCTTGGGCAATAAGAGCTTCATCTGAAAGATTGAGACCATACATAAATGATTCGTTATTCGGAGACTTGGACGTAATATATACTCCTTTAAAGAAATCATTAAATATGGTATCATTTTTTGCTGCACTTGCATTATTAAAAAGTGCTTGCCCGAAACTGTCGTTTAATTTTAAACGCAGTTGTGGTGCCAATGTCACAACTTTACCCGTAAGGTGATCAGTAATTTTGACTGAATCCTTTGGACTTACAAATTTATTGATATTTGCAATTTCATCCGAAAGGTACTTAAATTGTGTATCAGAATAAAACGTATCAGTATTCGAAATAATCTCGTCGAGTTGATACAATTTTATGGACTGAGTAGCAAAAGATTTGCCATAGGTACCCAATGTGTCGTATTGCAATACCAAAACTAAAGAGTCGAATTTAGGATTGGTTTCGTCTTGGTATGCAGGTTTTGTAGATTTCATTGCAAATTTCATAAACAATTCTGCATTGATTTTCCCAAATTTATTGTCTTCAAGCGATCCAAGAATATAGGTTCTGGAATTTACTTTTGGATTATGTGTAGTTATCCTTTCACCAGCAATGGTCTGGGTTGTGATTAAACCTTTATCTGTATTGCTGATGCTTAGTTTTTCATCTTCCAAAAAATCTCCACCTACCAATATAGGATCCTGACATCCTGAGACTAAAAATATTGCCCAAATAAAAAAACCAAATCGAGTAATAAAGGAATTTACTGCCATTCTTTTAATTTTCTTTTTCTTCTTCCAAAAGCGTTTTATAAAATTCTACTGTCTTGTGTGCTGACTCATCTATGTCTTCACCGCATTGTGCGATTGGTTTATTTTGTGTGTCACCATATGAGTTAACGATGTCATGAGTCATTTCGCTTCCTGAATAAATGCCATCTGCAAATAAAACTGCACCAAGGTCTAGATTTATGCCATCATTTTCCTTGAAAACAGAAAGATCTTCAACTTGTAGGTCATTGATAGCCGCTATACTCAAAAATCTGTCGTCAAAAGCATGACTAAGTTCGTTGTTGTACATTGAATAGATGATTTTCGCGTCCGAAAAAACAGGATCGTTTTTATACGCCTTTTTCATGTACAATGGGATAAGACTAGTAATTTGGCCATGTAGATGAACGATATCAGGCGACCAACCAAATTTCTTGACTGTCTCCATCACGCCTTTACAAAAAAACACGAGTCTTTCTTGATTATCAGTAAAAGGCTCATTTTGTTCGTCCGTAAAAACAGATTTTCTCTTAAAAAATTCTTCATTGTCCAAAAAATAAACCTGTAATCTAGCTCCTGGTAAAGATGCTACTTTGATGATCAAGGGATAATCCTCATCATCAACTATTATATTCATCCCTGATAAACGAACAACTTCATGTAGCCTATGTCTTCGCTCATTTATTATACCGAACTTGGGCATTAATACCCGTAGTTCATAGTTTTCGTTAGTAGCGTAGTGTAGAATTTTTCTGGTTAAATCTGATAAAAAGGAAATTTCTGTATAGGGATTTAATTCCTGTGTTACAAAAAGAACTTTCTTTTTACTCATAATGCTTTTAATTAATGTACGAAGATTTTAAAAATGCGTGCAAAGATAATACAAATTTTCTGATAATTTTATAATATTCGTTCAGGAAAAAATAAATTAATTGTAAATCAACTAAATACGAACATTTTGGGTAGTGTCTCTGACTTGGATTTGCTTGTTATTTTTAATGGATTTTAATGTTAGAATTTATCTAATATTTCATTCGGCAAATAATTTTTATAGATTTGCGAATAATAATACATTTTAACAATTAGAAAATGAATAATAATACGGACCTAAGGATGCCGCCAATATTTACGGATAATTTTGTAGTATTCGGCATTCTTATGCTTTTGCTGGCTTTTGTATTTTATACTTCATCGAGTCAAAACACATTTTGGAAAAAGTTTTACACAGTAATGCCTTCTCTTTTGATGTGTTATTTACTTCCATCTATTTTAAGTTCATTAAATATTATTTCTCCTGAATGGCATGCCGTCGATGATACAGGAAATATTATTTTGGATGAAAACTTGCAACCTACATCGGTCAAACTTTCACTATATCATGTTGCCAGTCGGTTATTACTTCCAGCTGCATTAATCTTGTTAACACTGAGTATAGACATGAAAGCATTATTTGGATTAGGCAACAAAGCACTAATCATGTTCTTGACTGGTACGGTTGGAGTCATTTTAGGAGGACCTATAGCTATACTTATCACATCATTTTTTGCACCAGATGTAGTCGGAGGCGCAGGTTTTGATGCAGTCTGGCGCGGTCTATCTACGATTGCTGGAAGTTGGATCGGTGGAGGCGCAAATCAAACCGCCATGCTAGAAATTTATAAATACAATCAAGCAAATTACGGTGCTATGGTACTTGTGGATATCGTAGTATCTAATATATGGATGGCAGTTTTACTTTATGGTATCGGCAAAAAAGAAAAAATAGATGCTTGGCTAAAAGCGGATAATACAACAATAGATGATCTAAAGGAAAAAGTATCTAATTATACCGCTTCGATAAGCAAGATTCCTACACTCAAAGACTATATGATTTTATTAGGCGTTGTGTTTGGTGCCGTTGGTTTCTCACATTGGAGTAGCCTAGAAATACCACACCTATTAACGTCTGTATTTCCAGCCTTTGGTGAGAAAGGCAGCATGTTGAGTACATTTACAGACAGCTTTTTTTGGATGGTAACAATAGCTACTGTAATAGGTGTACTGATGTCATTTACATCAATAAAATCATACGAAGGAATAGGAGCTAGCAAGATTGGAAGTGTGCTTATTTACATACTTGTGGCTACTATCGGTATGAAAATGGACTTAAATTCGATTCTTAATAGTCCAGGACTGATCGTAGTAGGTTTAATTTGGATCTCAGTACATGCTAAATTGTTAATAATCGTCGCAAAAATTATCAAGGCACCATACTTTTACCTTGCAGTCGGTAGCCAAGCAAATATTGGAGGTGCAGCTTCGGCCCCGATTGTAGCGTCTGCCTTTCACACTTCATTGGCTAGTGTCGGAGTGTTGCTTGCAATTTTTGGATACATAATAGGAACTTATGGTGCAATCTTGAGTGCTGTAATGATGGAGGCAATAGCGCCAAAATAAAGAAGCACGCCTGACCTTGTAGATCGAAGCGTGCTTCACTTAATTTAAAACTTTAATTATAAAGTATAAGAAAGTCCTAAGACATAAGCTGTTTGTAAGCCATTTTTATCACCTAACAATACACCTTCTTGAGGACTAAATCTCATGTTGTGAGTAAATCCTACACCAATACCGTTGAATACCTTGAAATTGAAACTGTTTGTCCAAGTACCGTTATGCAATGAAGGATCAGCATTCTTGTAGCTGAAAAAACCTGAAAGTTGAGAATCCCAAGAGATACCATTAGCAATCTTTGTTGTATATTTTCCAAGAATTTTACATCCAAGTGATGGTGTGAATTTATCATCAGCATCTGAAAATACGATGTTATAGTTCAAAGGATGAAATACAAATAATAGATTGTTCATTGGTGTATAAGTAACTCCAACTCCTAAGTCCAAATATCCTGGATTATTGAAATTTTCTATTATTGAAGATCTGTATTCACCCAATGCAGATGCAGCCAACTTAGAAGACAATTTATAACCAAAGAGAGAATTGATATTGAGAACGTCTGTAACTGGTTGAAATTTTGGATCTGCAAGGCTTAATTCCTTTTCAGTACCCAATTTCAATTTTTGCAATCCAACTTGTATCTTTAATGTGTTATTCCAAAAATACTTATCATGCATTTTGTTGGCAAAGGCTCCAAAATCTCCAGAAAATAATGTTGTAGTCGAATTTCTTAAGTCTTTAGTAGCGTCTGTAAGATTTGCAGCTGAAAACCAGTTAGATCTACCTGTCAAATTTGCCCCGATCAAGCCAGCAAAACCTTTTGTCCATCCAGGAAACTTTGCAATTTGTGCATTTACAGCATCAATTTCTGCTTTGATGGCATCGGCTTGTGCTACTACAGGAGCTGCCTTTGCTTCAAGATCTGCTTTTTGTTTTTTCAAATCATCCAAAGTCTGCGCACTTACTATCGAAAATGATAGTGCAAAAAATAAAAATGTTAAAATGTTTCTCATAAAATAAAATGAATTTAAATTGGTTAACTAATTATTTGTGATGAATCTCAATATTATCCAAAAGGATTTTATTGAGTGGAATTATTACATCTTTCTGTCCAGTATCAAGTGTGACTGATGACTTATCTACGTTAGAAATTGTACCTGTGACGCCATTAAGTGTCACCTTGTCACCGATATTAAGTTTATCTTTTGTGTAATAAGATGCTAGGAAAGAAGCCACAAGATCTTTTGAAGCAAGTCCATATCCTATAGAAAATGCCAAAATTGCGCCTCCGATAATGATTGAAATGTTTTGTGCAAAAAAATCTGTATTGATCTGCGCTTGTGAAAGCGCTACAATGATGACATTGATAAAAATAAAGTAGAAAACAAAATACCCGATAATATTGGCTGATGGCATTCCTATCGACTTACAAGTGGTGGTCACTACATTTTTGAGCGTGTCAGCTAGCAGAATTCCAACGATCAAAATGACAAAAGCAGCAATCAGATTTGGAACAAATTTGATGACATCCTGGATTAGTTCGGCTAGGACAGGCATATCTAATACGCCTACTGCCGTCATAATAAAAATTAGCATCATCATATAGTAGACCATCTTGCCCGCTATATTGCTAAGCTTTATTTCTATATTATTGTTTGCTAGTATGTCTATTTCATTTAGTTTATCACCCAATTTGTCCACATTTGCCTTTTGCAATGCACCAACAATCACTTTTTTAGCAATCTTTGAAACCATCATTCCCACCAATAGAATAATAGTAGCTGTAATGAATTTTGGTATAGCTGTCAACATACCCAAAAGCATATCGGTTAATGCCTTTTGTATATCTTGACTGAAGATTAAAGTGAATAATTGCATGTTTGATAAATTTATTTATTTGGGTATTTTTTTTGTTTTTTATCCTTTGCTCCTGGCGTTGTGAGATCAAATGATTTTAAAACCTGACCTGCACTCGGCAAATAAAGCTCTATAAGATGCCCTATGAAACCAAACAATCCAATATTTGCTGATATCTTCTTTTTGGTTTGTTCACTTGCATTACCCCGTTCTTTTATATAAATTTCCTCTAATTCTTTAAAACTATTTTTTGTCACTATTTACCTTTTTTAATAACCATTTCTATTAACCAGATCGACTATAGTTTTCTTGATAGATTTTTAAAAAGCGTTCCTTAGCTCTGAGGATCTTCATTTTTACAGCACTTTCTGTTTTGTCCATGACATCACATATTTCCTTTATGGACAGATCATCCTGATATTTCATCATTAAGATGCTCTTGTCTTCAACGTTCATTAGTCCCAAAACTTGCTTGAGTCTAAAGACATTGGTTTCCATAATTTCAGCATCTAGCATACCATCATCTTCCAAGTCCAATTTTGTATTGTCTTCAAGTGATACTATTATCTCCTTTTTGCCCTTTCTGATGATATCAATACAGTAATTGTAAGTTACAGAATATAACCATGTTGAAAACTTGGACTTACCGCTGAATTTTGAAATACTCAATAATACTTTTACAAAAATTTCTTGTGTGGCATCTTCTGCCAATTCACTCTCTTTGAGCATAGATATACACTTCGAATATACTTTGTTTGTATATCTATCATAAAGCAAATTAAAATAATTTACATTCTGTGTAAGAAGGTATTGCTCTAATGCTTCTTCGTCACTCATCGTTTTATACGAAGAGTGGGTTATTATGGGATTAAGAAGATTAATTATCAATATAAAACCTTATTTAGTTTTAAA
Organism: uncultured Saprospiraceae bacterium; assembly: GCA_937952155.1. GTDB lineage: Bacteria > Bacteroidota > Bacteroidia > Chitinophagales > Saprospiraceae > OLB9. The sequence goes on along the minus strand of CALFYH010000015.1, from coordinate 453 downwards.
AGGATACTTATTACGTATTGACGTATTTTATTAAAAAAGTTTCGCAAATGTACGTGAAAAAGTGAAATAATGACAAAATTTTCGTCAAGTCCTTATAATCAGACTGATCTGTAATCTCTTTCCTATATAAATTAGCGCTGTTAAGATTGTGTTAAAAGTAATAACCATCATAATCCAAAGGAAATCTGAAACGTTTTAACTACATAAATTTTGATAACCGATGAGATTATTCTTTCAATTACTAGCAGCTGGTGTCACAGGTGGACTCATTGTGTTGGGTGGTTCAAATATATTATTTCCACATAACCAAAAGGATACTACTGCTCAATATGATACCAAACCTGTTTTTACAACCAATCAATCGGCAAATGTCTATAGCATGCCTAATGATTTTGTAGAGAGTGCTAAAAAATCAACTGGCTCAGTCGTTCACATTTATGCAGAAGAAAGCGA
>CALFYH010000014.1:5000-23820 GCA_937952155.1 uncultured Saprospiraceae bacterium | reverse complement strand
TGGTTGCCAAGATATACCAGATTATTGTAATTGATGTTTGCAATCAGAATATCTCGTTTGGGTATGGTATCACCCAAAGCGATGGTATAGATAGGGGCTTCTAGGTCTTTACTTTCATATTGAGGATTAGTTCCTCGATTATAAATTCCATCCGTAGCCAAAATAACAGCGCCAATATTTCGATTAGCAAACTGAGTGCTCGCTAGGCGAAAAATAGAAGAGATATCACTTAGCTTACCATTAAAATTTAGATCCAAGCCTTGTCTCACATCTCCACTAAAGTTAAAGGATCGTACTTCATAATCAGACGCCAGTTTTTTTTCTATTGATCGAAGTTGGGATATGTATTGATCTAGATTAAAGCTTTTTGGTTTGGCGAATGCGATAGATGCTGAATTATCCTGAGCCAGAATGATAATGGGTTTTTGAATCGTTTTATTAATTCTTTTGATTAAGGGAGCAAATAGTAAAAAGGCTAAAATACCTACTGCTAAAGCACGCAAGGCAAAAAGGCTTTTTCGCAAAGTGCTACTCAGATGAGGCTGACGTTGGTACAAAACGTATGCATAGCCAGCACCAATCAGCAAACAAATCAGAAACCAGAAGAAAATAGGTAGTGAGAATTCAAACATAAATCACGCGTAATATATGGCAAAATAATATGAAATTCCACCTAAATAATATGATTTTGTGTCGTATGATTAGCAAATCATTTTTTTACCATTCAAAAACTAGTGTTAGGTTTTGTTAATTTTCTATTTATTTAAAGTATAGTTTATTAAAATCAATTAAAATTAATTGTATTTAAATGAAATGATTTGTTAGGTTTGCGACTCGAAATTATTTACCTATAAAATTTAATGAAAACACTAAAAAGTCTATGCTTTGCGGCGGGGCCTACTGGCCGCAATCTCCTCTTGTAAAAAGAATGAGTCACCAAACAGTACTGCTCCTCAATCGGAGAAAAAAACACAGCTTTCGTCTGTTGGAAAAATGCTCATTCCTTCAAGTACTTTTCAGGGAGTGGATGCACAGCAACTTAAAAAAGGGCTAGCTGAGCTTAAAATATCTAAGCTAAATGAGGAAACGTATGTTCGATCTTTTCCAATAAAGGGACTTGCAGTCGTTCTATCCAATGGGAAAAAGATAGAGCCCAATACTGACGGTAATCTATTTTTGTCAGAAGAAGATTTTCAGCATATGAACACATTTTAAGTGTTTTACAAGGATGCTCTTATTCCAGCTGCAGATTTTCAATACTTAAAAGCAGACCATAAGCTATTATTTGAAACGACGATTCAGGCTTTTTTGGCTAAGAAGGCGGGTCTGGAGGGAAAAGTAGAGCTAGATTGTCATTCTAAAGAAGGCAAGGGAATTCGAACAAGTGCTACTCGTAAGGAAATGGGTAGATGTATGGATTACAATGGAAAATGGAGCGACGGAGGAAACTATGGAATGACTGATCCAAGATCAGCTAGAAATTTTATAGATAGTGAGTTCGAAGAATGTCTTAAGAATATTGCAAATTACATTATGGCCGATAAATATTCAGTTAATAAACTTCATTATATAGCCTATTTGTTTGAACAATATCAAAGTGCTGGAATCATTGGAGATTTTGATGTATCAAGCTTTTATAAAAAAATTGAAGTATCAATGAATAACAGAAAAGATACTGCTTTAAATAGAGATTATTATTTTGATAGTACAATGTTGAAAAATAGTAGTAACTTTTTCACAGATCTGAATTCACAAGTTGAAAAATTAAGTAAAAATGAATTATTGAAAATACATAGCGATACAATGCCGAAGTATTTAGAAGAATTCTTCGATACTGGAGAATTTGAAAAACAGAAATTTATTGAGTTCTTAAATGCTGCTACGGAAAGTCAAATTATAATGTTTTGCCAATATGTCTTGGGATCTCCAAAACATATTGATACATATTGTTATAATTTATCCGACCACATTGATTCATTTTACATGCATAACTGGGGAAATAGACAAAACATTGAGTTCGTTAAAAAATATCTAACTGAAAATATCAAGGATACAAGAATTCCAAAACTTAGAATTGAGCCGTTGTTAGCAAAAATTCAATAACAAACAACAAAAAGCCCGAACCACTTTAATCCAGTAATTCGGGCTTTTCTTTTAATATTGTAGAAAATTATTCCAATTCTCCGCCAAATACCGCTTTGAAATATGATCTGTTCATAAATGCGATATTGTCGAGTTTGATCTCTTTCGGGCATTCGGCTTCGCAGGCGCCAATATTGCTACACATACCGAATCCTTCTTTGTCCATCTGTGCCACCATGGCTTCTGTACGTCTTTCGGCTTCTACTTCGCCTTGTGGCAACAATCCCAAATGCGTGACCTTGGCTGATGTGAACAACATAGCGGATCCATTAGGGCAAGCAGCAACACACGCACCACAACCGATACACGCTGCAGATTCAAAAGATTTACCAGCTTTATTTTTTCCTATTGGAATGGCATTTCCATCGGGCGCTTGGCCTGCATTGACAGATATATACCCACCAGCTTGGATGATGCGGTCGAAAGCCGATCTGTCCACAACTAAGTCTTTAAGTACTGGAAAAGCTTTCGCTCTATATGGCTCTACGACGATGGTCTCACCATTCTTGAAGTGTCTCATGTGCAATTGGCAAGTAGTGGTACCTGCATTTGGGCCATGAGGTTGACCATTGATAACGAGACTACACGTACCACAGATACCTTCACGACAATCATGCTCAAAGGCGACAGGCTCTTTCTTTTGATTTACAAGGTCTTCGTTTAGTACGTCCAGCATTTCCAAGAAAGACATATGTTCATTGGCATTGACCGGATAGGTTTCAAATCCGCCAGCTGATTTATTATTTTTTTGTCTCCAGACTTTTATATTCAGTTTGATATCTTCACTCATAATGGATTGTTTATCAGATTATTATTTATAACTTCTGGTTTTAAGTTCTACATTTTCAAAAACCAATGGCTCTTTGTGCAGGACAGGCTCTGTATGATCCCATTCCCAAGCTGCTACATAAGCAAACTCACTGTCTTTTCTTTGAGCCTCACCATCTTCGGAGACAGATTCTTCACGGAAGTGGCCACCACATGATTCATTTCTATTGAATGCGTCCATCATCATCAGTTCGCCAAGTTCCATAAAATCAGCTACACGAAGTGCTTTTTCCAATTCAGGATTATACTCATCATTGTTGCCAGGAACATAAACGTCCTTATAGAATTCGTCTCTTAGTGCACGAATCATCTGTCGGCCTTTGGTTAATCCTTCGGCATTTCTGGCCATACCACAATATTCCCACATGATCTTACCAAGCCTTCTATGGAAGCTTTCGACAGAATGGTTGCCTTTAATATTTAAAAGTTTGTCTATCAGATCTTTAGTGGCCTTTTCAGCAGCCATAAATTCTGGAGAATCGTTTTTAACCTTAGGAGTAGAAATTTCATTAGCCAAAAATGTACCTATAGTATAAGGAATGACAAAGTATCCGTCTGCGAGACCTTGCATCAGCGCTGAAGCACCTAATCTATTGGCACCATGGTCCGAAAAGTTACATTCACCTAAAGCAAAAAGTCCTGGAATATTTGTTTCCAAATTATAATCTACCCAAACGCCGCCCATGGTATAGTGTACAGCAGGATAAATTTTCATTGGCTCTTTGTACGGATTTTCGCCAGTGATCTTTTCATACATTTCGAAAAGATTACCATATTTTGCTGATACTGCTTCTTCTCCCAATGCCACTATTTGTGTATCAGTCAGATCGGTCAGTCCTTTTTTGTTGGCCTCTATCTTGCCATATCGAACCATAGACGCCGAAAAATCTAAGAATACCGCCAATCCTGTAGGGCTCACACCATGACCTTTATCACACTCTACTTTGGCTGCCCTAGATGCCACGTCGCGTGGTACCAGATTACCGAAAGCAGGATACCTACGCTCGAGGAAGTAATCTCTATCTTCTTCTTTTATCTGAACACCTTTTAATTTTCCTTGTTGGATCGCTTGCGCATCTTCTTTTTTCTTTGGTACCCAGACACGTCCATCATTTCGCAATGATTCTGACATCAGAGTTAATTTAGACTGATATTCACCTGAAACAGGGATACATGTCGGATGTATTTGCGTAAAACAAGGATTTGCCATGAGAGCGCCTTTTTTCACTGACTTCCATGCAGCCGTTACATTACACATCATGGCATTGGTCGATAGATAAAATACATTACCATATCCACCTGTAGCAAGAACAACCGCGTGCGCTGCATGACGTTCTAGTTCTCCAGTAAGTAGGTTTCTTGCTATGATACCTCGTGCTTTACCATCTACTTTTACAAGGTCCAACATCTCATGTCTATTATACATCTGTACGGTACCTAATGCAATTTGTCTAGACAATGATTGGTAAGCACCGATAAGCAATTGTTGTCCCGTCTGACCTCTAGCATAAAATGTACGGGATACTTGTACACCACCAAAAGACCTGTTTTCGAGCAATCCACCATATTCACGGGCAAAAGGCACACCTTGAGCCACACATTGATCTATAATTTCTACACTACACTCCGCCAAGCGATGCACATTGGCTTCTCTGGCGCGATAGTCACCACCTTTGATCGTATCATAAAATAATCTGTAAATACTATCTCCATCATTGGCATAATTTTTTGCCGCATTGATACCACCTTGCGCAGCAATACTATGTGCACGACGAGGACTATCATGAAATGTAAAACATTTGACGGCATAGCCGAGTTCGCCCAATGATGAAGCAGCAGCAGCACCCGCAAGACCAGTACCTACTACGATGATTTCCAGTTTTCTTTTATTATTAGGAGCTACAATAGGCATGGTGGATTTGTATTTTGTCCACTTGTCTGCCAATGGGCCTGCCGGAATTTTAGAATTTAAGTTCATTTTTTATTTTTTATATCTGAGTGATAATTAAAAAATCAAATTGGAGAATAAAGTATTTACTTCATCAGAAAATGCCAAATCGGAATGATTGCAAATCCAAGCGGCACCAAAATAGCATAAGCTAGACCTATGGTTTTGATGATAGGCGTATATTTTTTATGATTGATACCCAATGTCTGAAATGCAGATTGGAATCCATGTTGTAAGTGAAATGCCAATATGATCATACCAATAACATACAATCCTACAAACAATGGCTGTTTGAATGTTTCATTAACACTAAAATACAGATCTTTGATTTCACCTTCTATTCCAGGATAGGTTACCATTGGAAGCTGGTCCAATTTCATTTTCAGCCAGAAGTCACCCATATGGATGAAGATAAAAGCCAAAATGAGTGTACCAAGTAGCGCCATATTTTTGGATGCCCATGTGGTATTATTATTGGCTGCAACTGCATATTTTTGACCTTTTGCTGTGCGATTGTATAAAGCAAGGGATATACCAATAAATGCGTGCAATAGGATGAAAAAATAATTGCCATAACTGATGAATTTTATCAGCGGATTAGTTGTCATCAACTTAGCATAAATATTAAACGACATACCTCCGTCATTTTTTAGTAGCTGGAGATTTCCTATAAGATGTATCAGAAGAAATAAGATCAGGAAAAGTCCGGTAAGGCTCATCAGCAGTTTTTTGCCGATGCTTGAGCCAAAAAAGGTCGTTAACCACTTCATAAAAGGATTGTTTTTGTACAACCACAAAGCTATGAATACTATAAGAATTTAAAAAATATATGAAATATGAATTGCTAATTTAGAATTATTCTATTGACTTTTTATGAGATGAGTCATAAATGTGGGGAAAATTCTTTCTTGCTTAGGTTCAAATATAAGGGAATCTTATTTTCTTACACTATCTCATCAAACATATCATCTTCTTCTTGTTGCATTGCTTGTATGCCTTGAAACCTAAATTTCGCCATGTTGGTAAAGGTGATTTTCAGGTCTTCGATGATGTGATGGCTCAATTTCAAAACATCATCTGGCGTATTGATGCCGCTTCCGTCTCTAAATTTATAGGTTTGTTCCAGCAGATTGTACTCGTATTTGGCTGATATGCGATCATCCATTTTAAATACGGATATCTTGATTCCATCTATATCGAATTCGGCTATGATTCTCATTATTTGTTGTGTTTTGCGTATCGCTTAAGGATACTGTCAGTCATCATACAATAGATTTTGTATAGTTCTGGTTCATTTTCGAGTAGCACTAATTGGTTTTCGATGGTTAGTTTGTCATTGCGGCGGGCCGGACCCGTTTGCAAGTTTACTGGTTCAGCATGGTCCAATTTCATGATGCTTTCTTTGATAATAGGTTTTAAAAGATCAAAGTCTAAGCTGTTTTTATCACAATATTCGGCAGCTAGTGTAAACAGATGATTTGAAAAATTATTGGTTAATACCGCCGCTAGATGCAATTGTTTTTTTTGAGTATCATCTAGTAAGGTAACTGTGTCAGAGATCCTATTGGCGATTGTAAGCAAAGTGTAGGCTGTTTGATCATCTGAGGCCGAAATAATGAGTGGTAGCTGATTGGTGACCAATTTTTTGGCCCTATTGAGTGATTGCACAGGCCAAATACAACCAAATCGTGGAGACAAGGGACTCAAAATTTGTGCTGGTGTAGTTCCAGATGTATGCGCTATTATTTGGCTATCATCAAGTTCAAATGGCCATTGACTAATTATATTTGGAATTTCGTCATCATCGATGCACAGAATATAGAGTGGCTCGCAATCATTTAGCTCCTTGATGTCGGAAATAAATTGGGTATTGGGTATATCCACAAAATAAGATTTGTCAGTTGCATTTCGACCATATATCTGGTCAATATGAAATCCTGCCAGAAATAATCGGTGGGCCAAATGCCACGCTACATTGCCCGAGCCTATGATAGTAAGTGACATGATCATTTGCGCAAGCTTGTGTATCTCTGCCAGCCAGCCATGAAAAGTCCCAACATCATCAATATGCTGCCGCCCCAAAAGAGATTGATACCTGGGAAAACAGTCGCCTGTAGGATGAGATAATCTGTTCTGGGTACATCGGTTGCCATGCTTAGACTGAGATTTTTTAACATTCGTTTGTCTCTGGCTATTCTAAAAGTAAACGTCTCACTAGCCGGATCTATATTGCTAAATCTTATATGAAATCCTGATTTGGGTGCGAATGACTTGATGCTCATAGGCTGCTTATCTCTGATGATATATATTGGTGCCACATTTTCCTTTTGGTTTTTGTGGATGATTTCCATATTTGCGGCAAGCGCTATGTCCTTATCTTCTCTGGAATAATTGGGATTTTGTGGATTCTTATCAAAGCCTGTCAGGAGAATATCATATCCATCTACTTGGACCTTAGCTCCTGGTTTTATTGTAAAATCTTTATATTCAAGACCTTCATCAGGCGTTATGAAATCTTCAGCTACGGATTCGGAAAGTTTCATTCTGATGCCTGCTTCTTCGATGGCTACTGGGTAATTGTACAGTAATGCGCCTTCCATACCCAACGAAGTTTCTACACGATAGACGGTATCTGATTCGGCATCCGTGACACTCAAATGAGCAGATAGGCCAGCATCATGACTATGTTTTATATATTCTGGATGTGTAGGTTGGTAAGTCACTGAATCGCACCGAATGATAAAATTACCTGCATGTATGGTATCGTTTAGCGGAAGAAGATACGTTTGGAATTTTAATGAATCTTCTATTTTTTGGGCTTCTTCTACATTGCTCAATGCTGGAGGAAGACTAACTACACAAGAAAAAATGTCTTTTGTCAAATAATGTTTTGTATCTGGATTGAAGGCAGCTACCTTGCTAAAGTCATTGGAATACACGGCATTAGGATGCAAGGTCATATCCTCGACGATTTGATTTTGTGCATCAAGCTTTTTGAAATTAATATCATATCTTCTTTCTCTACCAATAAGTGTATCTGATTTATAAGTGATGAGATAACCTTCTGAAAGTAATGGCTTATTTTTGATGAGCTGGACATATTTTTTTACGTCTTCTTCAGAAAACATATTTTTGAATACAAATGGATTGGTGGATATCGCTTTCTGGTTTAATCCACTGGCCAACATACCTAACATCATAATCCCAAATCCCAAATGGGCTGTAGCTGACCATACCAATTTGAGATTGCCTTTCGCAGTATTTATTACATAATCAATTTGGGTAACGATGCCAAAAAAACCGGCAAAACTCATCACTATATACTGCCAGCTATAAAATTGTAACCAGAATGAGGTCAAATAAGTCAAAACTGCCGCCATACATAGGGCAATCATAATTCGAACAGCAAATTTTTTCTTTTGAAAGTTCCAATTGGTGCCACTATACCGCAGAAAGATCGAAATTCCCGAAAGGGCTGCAACAAAAACTGCGATCCACAATTGATATTTGTTGTAGTGACCTATGACATCTTTGATTACGCGTCCTTCATAAGCAGGATTATAATAAGTCATGATCTTATTGAATACAGGTAGCGAAGTGGATGATGTGATCAAGACACTGCTGAATAATAGCACCAGCGATCCAATAAACATCCAAAATTCGCGGGAAGCGAGTGCTTCTTCTGTTTTAGGTTGGTCAATGCTGTTGTATCTGAAAGCAAAAAGTCCTGCACCCAATAAAAGGAATGTCAAAACCAGAATAATCAATTGCCATTCTAGGCCCATTTCAGTAAATGCATGGGCAGATGTATCTCCTAAGATCCCACTCCTGGTGAGAAAAGTTGAGTATAATATGAGTACGAATGATATGAGATAAAAGAAATATACCGATCTTTTGGCATATCCAGTATTTCGCGAAATCAAATGTACATGAATGCCGGCTACCAAGGTGATCCAAGGAACTAAGGATGCATTTTCTACAGGATCCCAAGCCCAATATCCACCAAAAGACAATGCTACATAAGCCCATAGACTACCCATTAGGATACCTGTTCCTAGGATTGCTGCTGAAAATAGTGACCAAGGAAGAGCTTTGTTCAACCATTCTTTATGCTCATTTTTCCAAAGACCTGCAAAAGCGTAGGCAAATGGTACGATGGTAGATGCAAATCCAAGAAATAGGGTAGGCGGATGTATAGTCATCCAATAATTTTGCAATAACGGATTCATACCTCGTCCCTTGATTAAGGTGAGATAATCCGCATTGGCAAAGATAGGAGCATCATTGATCTGACGTAATAGTGTAGTAGGATTGGAACCAATACGAAAAGCATCGTCTCCCCAAGGTATGTGAATGCCTAGAATCATGCTCATAAGGATAACATCTGCAAGTGCAATCACAAAAACGGTGGCTGACTCAAATTTTCCAGCTGATCTGATCAATAATATACCTAGTACCACATGCCAAAACATCCACAGCATAAAACTTCCTTCTTGTCCTTCCCAAAATGCTGAGAGTATATATTTAAGCGGCAAATCTGGAGATACATGATCGAAAACGTAGGAATATTCATAATATTGATTGTACATTGCATAAAAGATAAGGCTCATAAAAGCTATCAATGAAAAGCCGTGTACATAAAAAGCATTTCGGCCCAATTGTGACCATCCAGTATCATTCGATTTTTTTTGGACATCTATGAAATATGAAATGGACGAAAGTAGGGCTGTGACAAACGAAAGAACGATAAAAAAATGACCGGCTTGGCCTATCCAAAGATGCTCGCCTACGTAAATTGTATCATTCATTTTTAGTAAATTTATATCTGTTCAGGAATGTTATTGTTGATTTTCCTGACTTTTGATGGCAATCTCTTCATCTTTATATTTCGAAGGACATTTCATAAGGATTTCGCTTGCATTGAAGACATCATTTTCGAGTTTGCCAGTTACGACAATTTGTTCTGACATTTCAAAATCTTGTGGCTTGGGTTGATGTAAGATTACCTTTTTTTCTACACCATCCGTATCCTTCATGAAAAAAGAAAATTCGTTAGGATTGTTTTGTGGATCATACTGCATAGGTTTGTCTTTTGCCAATTGTCCCACTATTTTTACCTTGTCTCCATGACTTGCTTGTCCAAAATTGGCATATGTGCTTACATCTTTGGACGCATTAAAAAATACCGCTATACCGGCTGCGATAAGTATAAAAGCAATGATGATATTTCTATTCATGATTTATATGCACTGATTGAAATGCAAAAATACTTGTTTATCTATTTAAAACAGAATAAAACCTGATTGTTTTGGTCAAATCCACAATTGTAGTCTGAAGATGCTCCTAAATTATTGGTTCAGGTAGAAAATCGAGGTGCTTATAAAAACAAAAAAGCCTTCTGCACCAGTTTTGGACAGAAGGCTTTTGTATAAAAGCTGCTCAGAAAACGATCTGATTAGATTTTTGTAAATTTATGTGCGAAAATACCTTCATTTGTTTTTACATTCAAGAAATACATACCAGCTGCCAAGTTAGCAACGTTGATGAAGTTTGTATTCTGAGTGATTGTTGTTACAGGTGCACCCATTATATTTGTAACAAAAACTTCATACTCAGTACCTGCTTTGATTTTCATATCAATATTAAGAATGTCTGTTACTGGATTTGGATACACATTTAGGCTTTCAACAAAACTTTCGTCTTCTAATGAAGTATTCAAACTGAAAGCAGCAAAAGATTTTGTTGTAGATGGTGTTGAGCCAGGATTTGCACTTTGGAAATTATATTCTGTAGATAATTTAGGTTTGATAAGCTCTCCTTTTTCATTATAAAACTCTACACCAGGAGTAGGTAAAGTACTATTGAATGCTGTCATTCCGTCACCATAAGCATCTGTCAATGTAATTGTCAAACAATTTACATCAGTGGTATTGTCTATAGATATCTCATGAACATGCTCTACATTAGCATCGTCACCACCGCCACCGAATTGGTCTGGACCTTCTTGGTAAGTACCTGTACCTAAAGTACGGCCTTTATTATCTGTAAGCTTCCAGCTTGTTTCAGCAGGATAATAATCTGTTGTAAATTTAACAGTCATTTTCTTACTTTCCACTACTGGTTTATAGAAATTACCAACAATTTCACTAAAATCATCTGGTTCATCTACTTTGCCATCTACTGAGACAATAGTTACTTTGACTTCTGTTGTTTCTGTAAATGTTTTGGTGCCAAAACTTAATTCACCTGATTGAAATATGCCCAAAGCCTTATTTGTAATTGTAGGAGTAGATTGTCCGTTTATTGATAAATCTGATTCAATCGTAGATATCGCTGTCGTACCTAAATTAATTACTGCAGGTTTCGAATTGAATATACCAGAAGCGCAAAATGATTTATCACCTATAGATGATGTAAATACAAGATCCTTTTCTGCTGTTGGCACTAAAGCTTTTTGCCATACTACAGGATTGTATCTGAAATCTCCCATTTCGAGGACAGTTTTATCTGGTCTGATCACATATAAGGTAGGGAAAAAAGCAATATTCAATAAAGTATTGAATGAAGAGCTATTGATAATGCTATATTCAACGCCTTCTGTCCAGTCACCCAATGAAGTTGTAGCTGCCGTTCCTCCAGAAGCTTCTGCGTAAATTAAATCTTCTGGTGTTCTTTCGTCACTTTCGATAGCGTAAATGCTGATGTGATCAGTACCACCTGGACCTAGCAATGAATTTAATTGTTTTAGTACTCCATTTTCGTGAAAACTCCAACAAGGGCCACACCAAGTAGCAAAGACGTCAATTACAACTGTTTTGCCAGCTGCTAGGTCGGCATAAATATCTATGTCCTTGCCTTTAAGGTCCTTAGCAACAATATTTCCTGTTAATTTTGATCCAGATGCAATCTGAGCTGACATTGAAAATCCAAGAAATAATACAGATAATAAAAGTAAAAATTGTTTCATGCAATATTTGTTTAAACTGTGAAAAATAAATTGAATGCCCAAATTTAAGGAAAAACTTGAAATTTGATAATAATTAATAGGAAAATGTCGTAGCAATGACTTCATTTCCTATTAAAAGAATCAATTTGTAGGATATTGTATGTTTTTTTATCTCAACATCATAAAATTATCTACATTGACATAGTCACTTCCATTGCAAGTATATTTGATTTTGTAAAGGTACATACCACCATTTTGTGGCTGTTGATTCATCGAGCCATCCCATTTTTCATGTATACTTTTTGTATCCCAAACTTTTGCGCCCCAGCGATTGTAAATTTCGAAATATTCCAGTTTCTCTACTATGAATGTATTGCTGATCCCATATTCATCATTTAGACCATCATTATTAGGTGTAAATGCTTTGGGCAATAATAAGGCATTACAATCCAGTTTTTCCTTTTCAGCAACAAATATTCTTACTGTATCTGTACTAGAACAAGTACTGTTCGTAAATGTAACACTATATGTTGTGCTTACATCAGGAAATGCTTTTGGCTGTGCTTCCATATCATTTGATAGAGATGAAGAAGGAGTCCAAGTGATAGATGTTGCACATGAAGTACCTGTGTTTAGCTGCAAAGTATCACCTTTGAAGATGGTGGTATTTTCAGTAACGATGCGATCAGGATACTTATAGTTTTCTAAAATTTCCAAATCCGATAATGCCCTTTTGTGCAATGTAATTTCATCAATATTTCCTTTGAATCGAACAGAAGCGTTGGTACCAAGACAAGGACTGTTACCGAAATTTATAGCTCCTTCTCGAGTGAAAATAATATCTTCTTTTGAAAGGATCTTTTTAACTAATTGATTATCAAAGTAGATAAAGTATTCTAATTTAAACTTTACTAAAGTGAATCGGTGCCAGCAATTGGTATTATCCAGTTTTTTTCTAACAGAAAAATAATTACTTATAGAACTTCCAATTTCAAATATCAGTTCATTGCTATTGCTTACATACCTGAAAGACATCAAAGAATCTAATCTACTACAGCCAGAGCGCAAGCTGAAAATATCAACTTCACCACTTATAGGTGCTAATTGATAATAAAAATCAAAAGTAAAATTTGAATCAGTCAGGATTGTAGCTAATGGACTCAAGGTCAGAAAGTCATCATTCCCATCAAGATACATACTATTTGCATCTAGTCCGCATTCGCATCTTGGGTTGCCTCCAGGTGTGATACCTGGAAACATCAATGCACTATCTTCATAAGTACAATCATCAAAATCAAAATTGAATCCTACCTGTGTATTACCAATATTATAAACAACTAAGGTTGCTATGATTACAATAAAAAACTTGTTCAATCTCAGATATTTTTAGTTTATTTAAACATGTCTTCGAAGCCTGGAGGCAACATTTCAGACATCATTTTTTGTGATTCTTCTGCTTCTTTTTTTGTCGCTTCTACTACAAATCGATTTACACCTTCTAAGAGTAAATCTTCAAGCATCTCTTTGTCTTGAGCGGCCCATGCTTTGGGACTAATAGTGATATTTGTCACTTGCCTAGCTGCATTTCCGGTTATAGTCACACCTTCTACTTCAATCTCAATAGTAAACTGAGCCATCTTTTTTTGCATTTCTGCTTGCTTTTGCTCGAGATTACCCATAATGTCTCCAAACATATTTGTATTTATTTTGACGGCCCAAAGTTAATAATTGTACCGGATTTATCGACGTATATTGCGCTAAATCGCAAAAGATATAACTGCAAAACAAGCTTTTGTATTTTAATAATCGGTGTTTTTTAATTATTTTATTCATCATTATGGAAGTAATGACTAAATTTGGGCCATCAAAAAATAAATAAATCACAATAGTAATGGCAGAGATCATAAGAATGCCCAGATTGAGCGACACGATGGAGGAAGGTAATATTGTGTCATGGCTGAAAAAAGTAGGAGATCCAGTCAAATCTGGCGATATATTGGCAGAAGTAGAAACAGACAAGGCCACCATGGAGCTCGAAAGCTATTTTGATGGCTATCTCTTATATATAGGTATCGAATCAGGCACTGTGCCAGTTGATGGTATCATTGCTGTTATTGGCAAAAAGGATGAGGAATTCAAACATCTTCTTGTTGATACCAAACCCAATATCGAAGTTAAGAAGGAAGAATCTGTCAAAGCAGCAGAAACTGTTGTACAAGAACAAGTTGCAACTCCTGCCGCTACAGTTGTAACCATGCCTTCTGAAACCCAAACTTCTGCCGATACGGGTAGATTGAAGGCTTCGCCTTTGGCAAAATCTATGGCTCAAGAGGCAGGCATTACATTGGGCCAAGTACAAGGCTCTGGTGATCAAGGAAGAATCATCCGCAAAGATGTTGAGAATTTCCTAGTAAATAAACCAACAGCGAATGTCGCAACTGCATCACCTGTGGTAGCTCCAGTTATCCAAAGTGATTTTACTTATGGCGATGTACCTGTCACACAAATGCGCAAAACCATAGCTAGAAGACTTGGCGAAAGCAAATTTACAGCACCACATTTCTATCTTACCTTGGAAATCAATATGGATAATGCGGTATCTGCTCGTACAGCAATCAATGAAAAGTCACCAGTAAAAATATCTTTTAATGATTTTGTAATCAAAGCTTGTGCCGCAGCACTCAGACGGCATCCTGCTGTCAATAGCTCTTGGTTTGGCGATAAAATCACCTATCATCGTGATATCAATATTGGTGTGGCTGTAGCCGTAGAAGATGGTCTTTTGGTTCCAGTTGTAAATCATGCGGATATGAAATCTATGTCGATGATCAATCAGGAAGTGAAGGAATTGGCTGGTAAAGCTAAAACCAAAAAACTCGCACCTCAAGAAATGCAAGGTAATACTTTTACCATTTCAAATCTCGGGATGTTTGATATAGAAGAGTTTACTGCCATCATCAATCCACCCGACGCTTGTATTCTTGCTGTTGGATCGATCATTAAAAAACCAATTGTAAAAAATGATCAGATCGTCATTGGCAATATGATGAAAGTAACATTGTCATGCGATCACAGAGTCGTAGATGGTGCCACTGGCGCGCAATTTTTGCAAACATTGAAGTCCATGCTGGAAAATCCAGTAATGATGATCGTTTGATAAGTCATTAGCAAGATTAATCTTAAATGAACTTTTACTTGGATCATAACGTAGTTTGTAAATAGTGATAAATATCGGCTTTATATATTTACAATTGTATTTTATAATGATTTGAGTCATATTTTTATAAGATATATATCACTGTTCGGAATAAATTCGAAGCCTATTTTTGTTGCTTCAAAACAATAGGTAAATGTTCAAACTCTTGCCGCAGGAAAAGGTAGTAACAATAAATTGTACGCATTGTGGTGACGAATGTCCTACAGATCATCCTGTGCTTGATGACAAAGATTTTTGTTGTAATGGCTGTCAAGTAGTTTATAGTGTCCTAAAAGACAATGGATTGGCTGATTATTATAAATTTGAATCCAGTCCAGGTATCAGCCAAAAGTCTATAAGTTCAAAGAATTATAGTTTTCTGGATGATGAAGACGTCGTCAATAATCTGGTTGAATTTCGTGAAAAAAGTATTGCAAAAATTAGTTTTACATTACCGCAAATTCACTGTGCATCTTGTATTTGGTTATTAGAAAATCTAAATAAACTCAATCCTGGGATATTAAGTTCTAGAGTAAATTTCTTAGCTAAATCTGCCACGGTAAGTTATAATCCTGAAAAAATCAAACTTCGTGAGGTAGTCGAACAATTAGCCATCATTGGTTATCCACCAGAACTAAACCTACAGAAATTATCTACAGCCAAATCTGGTGTTCACGATAGAAGTTTGTATTATAAGTTGGGCCTAGCTGGATTTTCTTTTGGGAATATTATGTTGTTGAGTTTTCCAGAATATCTAGGTTTCGAACAGGCTTCAGTGAAATTTTATCTTGGGTATATCAATATTTTATTGGCGATACCAGTCCTATTATATAGTGGATTTGATTATTTGAGATCTGCTTGGTGGACTATCAAGATGAAACAAATCAACATCGATATTCCAATAGCCATCGGTATGTTGACGTTGTTTTTTAGAAGTGTTTTCGAAATAATGACCCAAACTGGCGAAGGTTATCTCGATAGCTTAGCGGGTTTTATTTTTTTCCTGCTCATAGGCAAGTGGTTTCAGCATTATACCTTTTACTCTATAGCCTTTGACAGAAACTACAAGTCTTATTTTCCTATTTCTGCCATGATAAAAACAGATGATGGCTGGCAGTCAAAGAGTCTTGATAAACTCGATGTCGGTGATGTACTCCTAGTACGCAATGAAGAGATCATTCCTGGCGATGCGATATTATTGAAAGGCGATGCGACGATTGATTATTCATTTGTAACTGGCGAATCAGATTTACTTAAAAAAACATCTGGCGAAAAAATATTTGCTGGCGGGAAGAACATTGGTTCAAATATTCACATTCAACTCTTAAAAAAAGTGGATCAATCTTACCTTACCAAGCTTTGGGACGAGGATTCTTTTAGCATTGACAAAGAATCCAAAACACAAACACTGATCGGTAGGATAGGGAAGTATTTTACGATTACGATTATGAGTATTGCTGTCCTGACCCTGATTTATTGGTTGATTTTTGATAAGACTTTGGCATTTAATGCATTTACAGCGGTATTAATTGTTGCTTGCCCTTGTGCATTGGCATTGGCACTACCTTTTAGTTATGGTAATATATTGCGTATCCTTGGCAAAAAATCATTTTATTTGAAAAATGTACAGGTCATAGATCGCATCCAGCAAGTAGATGAAATCATCTTTGACAAAACAGGTACGATCACCGACCACAAAAACATGGTGGCTATTTCTAATAATAAACACCTATCTGATCGAGAGAATTTCTTGATAAAGAGCGCCGTTTTTCAATCAAATCATCCACTTAGCAAAGCCATATTTTCTGCATTGGGCGATAGTGAGTTTAGGCAAGAAGCTGACCACTTTAAGGAAATCACTGGTCAAGGCATCGAAGCTATATTTGGCAATGATATTGTACGTATTGGTTCGTCAACCTTTGTTACAGGCACTAAAATTTCAGAAGATAAAGGTGTTTTGGTTGATATTAATGGTGTTGTAGTTACCCAATTTAATATCGAACACAAATTGCGTGCTGGAGTAGAAACCTTGGTTGAGACTTTAGGTAAAAAATATAACGTCTGCATCTTATCTGGTGATAATGATAGAGAAGAAGAGCGGATGAAAACATTTTTTCCAGCACATGCAAAGATGGTTTTTCATCAATCGCCATTGGAAAAACTCAATTATATCCGATCCAGACAGGCCGAAGGTCACAAGGTATTGATGATCGGTGATGGACTAAATGATGCTGGCGCACTGATGCAAAGCGATGTTGGTATTGTCATTTCTGAAGATTCGAATAATTTTACACCTGCATGCGATGCCATTCTTGGTGCACCAGTATTTAGTTCATTATTGCGATATCTCACATATTTGCAAAAGGCTAGATACATAATCATTGGTGCATTTGTATTGGCGTTTCTGTATAATGTGGTTGGATTGTATTTTGCAGTACGTGGCGAACTTTCACCTGTAGTGGCAGCTATTTTGATGCCGATTAGCTCAATAAATGTGATGATTTATGGCTTGCTTTCCAGTGCTTTTTTATTTCGAAAATACAATTGAAATATAAAAATTTAGGTCTCAGACTTCAACCACTTTATTTGACTCGCATTTGAATACACGTGCTGGGAATTTCTGTATCAGTCGGTAGTCATGTGTTGCGATGATTATTGATGTCCCAAATTCTTTGGCCAATCGATTGAGCAAATATAGGATTTCATCACTTGTATCAGGGTCAAGATTTCCGGTTGGCTCATCGGCTATAATGATTGGTGGATTATTCAATAATGCTCTGGCTATGACTACGCGCTGCTGCTCTCCACCAGATAGACCGGATATAGGCCTTTTTTCAGATCCAAGGAGACCAACCATTTCTAGTACCTGAAGCACTCTTGCGGTCATCTTTGCTCTGTCTTTCCAACCAGTTGCTTCTAGTATATATAATAAGTTACGTCCAACAGTCCAGTCATCAAAAAGAATAAAATCTTGAAAAACCATTCCGAGCTTGCGCCGTAGCATTGGGATCTGGCTATCTTCAAGTGTCAATAGATCAAATCCAGCAACCATTCCTTTACCATTTTTGAGTGGCAAACTACCGTAGATAGTTTTTAGCAAACTAGTCTTACCACTTCCAGATTTTCCTATAAAATAGCAGGTTTCACCTGGCGCAAGCCTGAAATTAACTTTTGCCAATATCAATTTGTCTTCTTGCCAAATATCAACATTTTCTAAGGATATTACTGTCTGTTTCTCCAATGACCATGGTATTTTAATGCAAATATACAAAATTTCCTTATCCAAAATCAATTCATCAACAATCAACCATCAAATATCAAACATCAAAAATCATACCTCGCACTATGCACCTTCAGCATTTTTTCTTTGACTTCAAAATCTGGCATAATGTTACTTACAATCTTCCAAAAATTATCTGAGTGATTCATTTCTACCAAATGTGCCAATTCATGTATGACAACATAGTCGATTACGTCATCTGGTGCAAAAAACAACCGAACAGAAAAATTCAGGTTTTTACCTGTCGAGCAGCTTCCCCAATTTGATTTATTGTATTTAAGACGTACACTATTGATGGGCTTATGAAAGTAGGTGTCATTATAGAATTTGACTTTACGAATGATCTCAGGTAGGAAATATTTCTGTGCAAACTTTATCAAAAGGCTTTTTATAAGTTTTTGCTCATCATATTGAACTTGATCGGGCAATTCTATTTTAAGAACACCTTCATTTTGCAGCTTGATATACCCACTTTCCCTA
>CALFYH010000013.1 GCA_937952155.1 uncultured Saprospiraceae bacterium | reverse complement strand
AAATCAGTACGTTGCGTGCTTAAAATATAATAAATATGAAGCCCACTTTTGCTATTTTATTGTTATTTCTTAACTGCTTTTCTTCTTTTACACAATCATCACAAGATTTATCTATTGCAATTTCCACTGTTTTGGATAAGAATGCTCCATCAATCACCTTGAATTGGAGTAGTAGTTTGGTTTGCACCAACTATATTATATCAAGAAAAAACATAGGCGCAACAAATTGGAAATCTATTGCCAATGTTAATGGAAGTACTTATACTTTTGAAGACAAAGACATCACGGTTGGGGTAAAGTATGAATACAAAATCGAAGGGAAAGGTGCTAATTTCTCATCTTTTGGCTACATAGGAAGTGGCATTGAAATTGATCGTACGCTTCAAGTAGGTAAAGTTATTTTAGTAATAGATAAAAATGTCGTAGATAGCCTGCTGCCTGAAATCGTGCAATGGACACATGATGTGCAAAACGAAGGTTGGGAAGTCGCTTCATTAATAGTGTCCAGAGATGCTAATGTCAAAAGTATTCGTGACTCAATCAAAGGTATTTACAGTAGTACAATGATTAGGCCTGTTTCGGTTTTTCTTTTGGGTCATGTGCCTGTACCTTACTCTGGCAATTTGGCTCCTGATGGGCATCCTGACCACCAAGGCGCTTGGCCCACGGATGGTTATTATGGAGAAGTGGATAATTATTTTACAGATAATCAAGTCAATAATACCGTAGCAAGTGATGGGCGTAATGATAATGTGCCGGGTGATGGCAAGTTCGACCAAAGCAATTTCTTTGGGTCGCTTGAGATGCAAGTTGGGAGAGTAGATATGTATAATTTACCAGCATTTGGGTTTAATGAGATTCAGCTTTTAAGAAATTATCTCAACAAAGATCATGCATTCCGAACAGGTCAATTCAAGCCTCGCCATAAGGCAATCATCGATGATAATTTTGGATATTTTTCAGGCGAAGCATTTGCTAGTAGTGGTTGGCGCAATTTTTCATCTTTAGTAGGCGTGGATAGTACGGAATCTGGCGATTATTTTACCGGTTTGAATGCCAATTCATACTTATGGTCGTACGGCTGTGGTGGCGGCAATTACTCTGGCGCTCAAGGTGTCGGTTCTACTGAGAATTTTTCTTCGACTACACCAAAAGGCGTTTTTACCATGTTGTTTGGCAGTTATTTTGGAGATTGGGATAGCCAGAACAATTTTATGAGAGCGTCCTTGGCTTCTGGAGACTTGCTAACCTGTGCTTGGGCTGGCAGGCCACATTGGTATTTCCATCACATGGGTGTAGGAGAACCGATAGGCTTTTGTGCACAACAATCTATGAGCAACTCGTCAACTTACTATACGCATTTTGCAAGTCGGTCTGTACATATATCGCTTTTGGGAGATCCTACTTTAAAACAGCATTATACTGTCAATCCCATTTCAGATCTTACTATCACAAAAGAAGGCCCACATATGAAACTGTCATGGGAGGCAATTGATCCAAGTAAACATTTCTTTATCTTAAAACATGAATATGATGCACCATCATGGGAATTGTTAGGTACAACAGATCAGAATATATTTGTGGATTCGTGTATCTCATCAGCCAACTTGGTTAGGTACAAAGTAGCTATTTGGGATACTATCAAATCACGTACCGCCACCTACACTGAAGCTTTGGGGCAGACTAGTGAATTTATCTTATCAGAAGCATTTCAACCAGCTATTGCAATTGGAAGTTACAGTATTGATGACAATAAAGTTGAATTTTACAATAATTCAAAGAATGTATCGTCTATCATTTGGGATTTTGGTGATGGAAAGATGCTTACATCTTTGGACAGTACGATCACCTATATCTATGATTCCATTGGTTCTTTTACTGTGACCATGACCGTCAAAAACGAGTGTTCAATTGATGTCAAAACATTCGATATCAATATTTTAACCAATACTAATGATCTTTTTGATTTGGCGAAAGGCGCGATATACCCAAATCCAGCTGCAGACAAGATTTATATTAAGTCTACAGCACAAAGTGTTTCAGTCTATAATCAATTGGGTAATCAAATCATTTCCCAAAGATTGCTGGAGAAGTATGATTCAATGCTTGATATTTCTGCTTTGCCTTCAGGTTTTTATTTACTCTATCTTTATGAAGATAATGCAAAAATCTTGTCTAGGCGGAAGTTTGTAAAAGAGTAATTAAAAAAAAATCCACTTCCCAATTTGACTCAGGAAGTGGATTTTTTATAAATTGTTGTTCAGCTTTTAAAGCTGAGCTTTCTTACTCAACGATGATCATTTTCTTAGTAGCTGTGAAATCACCGCTTACTAATGTGTAGTACAATACTCCACTTACTCCCAACTGATCTTTAGTGAAGATCTCACTGTTCAATCCTTTGATTGCATTGATGTTTCTTACTGTTACTACCTTACCAGTTACGTCATATACACTCAATGTTGCTGTCGCTGCCTCAGGCATTTCGAAGCTCA
>CALFYH010000012.1 GCA_937952155.1 uncultured Saprospiraceae bacterium | reverse complement strand
GAAGATACCGATACAACGGCTGCCGTCACCGGTGGCTTAGCGGGTCTTTTATATGGATTGGAAAGTTTTCCTAAAGAGTGGCGACATGGCTTGGCAAGGTATGATGACATTTTTGAACTATGTACTCGTTTTAAAACCAAATATTGCTAGAATAGTGATATCAATAAGCATTTGTAGCATTTTACCTTAACCCTGACCACTTATTCGTTTTTTGCATCCACTTATTATTTTTTAGAATTTCTTTTTGCGAATTAGGCTAGGACTTTTTATCTTGCATACTCCAATTTAAATAGGGTAATTTATTATGAGCATCACACCATTCGCAAAAGATAGTAATTGAGAAAATTCTGTTTACATATCTGTATTTGCATAGGCATTTTTTCATTTTCCTACCTGAGTGGACAGGTAATGCCTTTGCGATCCTTCACCACACATGAGGGTTTGCCACAGATACAAGTCACTTCTATCTTTGAGGATAGTAGGGGATTGCTTTGGGTGGGAACCAAAGGAGGTTTGGCTTATTTTAATGGAATTAAGTTTACCAATATTTCACAAAAGTTTTTGGGCGATCCTACCAATACATCAGTTTTAGGAGAGCTTCCTGATGGCAGTGTGCTCTTTCATAATATACGAAGTTCTAAGCTTTATTCTTTTGATGGAGCAAAGGTTACAGAATTTCGTGTCGATAGCAAAGATCAAAAAATTAACCATGCCTTTATAAGTAATTTTTGCCTTTATTATAGATACGCTGAAAGAAGTGTAAACCAAATCTTCAAGCTCAATTTATTAAGTAATAGAAAAGATTCGATAAATATAGGTGAAGGGATATTTTACACCAACTCTGACAAAGAATATAAAATAGGAAACAACAAAAATGTTTATATATACGAAAGTGGGGCTTGGAGACTTTTTAAAAAAGCATCTAAAAATATTAATTATTTTATATACAATGCTAACTATAATACACCAGTGGTTATAGAAACCAATGATAAGTCAAACATTACAAAAGTTTGGGATTATAATCTTACAAATCATCTTTTCTCATTTCAAAGAAGTCAAGATGGATCCATTAAAAATGTACAAAGCTTTAATGATTTTGCTAATATCGCATTCACAGATCAACATTTTATTTACTCTGTGAATGGGAAAAAAATACATAAATTATCTTTAAACAACCAGACTCTAACAGGTTTCTTAATGGACAAAAATAAAAACCTATGGCACGCTTCAGAAAATGGCCTTCAGGTTTTTAACTTTGATGGGCTTGAGACCATTCCACTTGATGTATGTAGTGATGCTTGGGCTTTTATTAAAACCAAAGATAATAAATATTATTATTCTGGTTACAACCAAGGACTTTTTAGTGTCAAAATGAACTCAATAAATGACAAAAAGGTTAAATTAAAGAATCCACAAGATATTGGAGACTTGTATTATTATACTGCAATTGAGTTAAATAAAAATATTTATTTTGCACATGGGCAAGGAGTGGTCAAGTTGAAAAATGGTATTTCTACATTAGTGCCTAAAAGCCAAACTTCATTGGCAATTAGATATGACGCAGTGGATAAATTAATTTATTGCGCTAATCCTGGTGGATTTTCTGTAATTGATAGTAATGATATTGTAACCGCTTTTAGTAACGACATCTTTCAAAATAAATATACAACGTCTGTTTTACCTTATAAAGACAAAGTATATCTTGGTTCATATTATAAATTTATTGTTTATGATAAAATCAAAAAAACATATAAAGATTTAACACCGAAATTTAACAAGTTTGAATTTCCTTCTGCTATATCCTTAGAGCATTCTGGAGTTGATTTGATTTGGGTGGGTACAGCAAAAGGTTTATTTCTATTCAATACTAAAAAGGAGACCTTAACGCCAGTGCTTGAAAATATCATTAATCGAAATGTGTTGGCCATTAAAAATATTAAAAATGAAATATTGTGTGTGGGCACAAATAATGAACTCATTTTTATTGATTTAAAAACCAGTGATATCAATAATTTGGATTTTAAAATTTTTAACCACCTTAATGGTTTTTTGGGTCAAGAGATTGCTCAAAACAGTTTATTTTTAGATCATTCTGACACTTTGTGGATCCCTTCCGCTACTTATTTGTCCAAAATATCTATAAAAGATATCTCTTTTACAGAAAATCCTGGCCACGTAAGGTTTACATCACTCAATCACCATTTAATTCCTTGGCAACATAAAGATTCACTTTTTTTAGTGCAAAGTCCCGATTTAAACTTTGTTTATGAATCTTATGGTTTTCAAAGACCAGATGACTTGGTATTACAGTTTAGAATAAATAATGGTCCATGGTCAGAATGGCTCAATAAAGAATACTTTTCTTTAACTGACCTTTCTTCAGGAAAATATGTTGTTCACATTAGAGCTAAACATGGCAGCAAAGCTGGCACATCAGATGAAGTCTTTGATGTCTTGAACATTGAGATAAAACTTCCATTTTATAAAGAACCTAATTTTCATTTTTATGCTTTGGGTTTAGGTAGTGTATTTTTACTTTTTACATTTATTTATTTTTGGTTATTTAGATTATACAGGATTAGAACCCATGAAAGGGAAAATAAAATAAAATATTTACAAATACACACCCTGCAGTCACAACTTAATCCTCATTTTGTATTTAATGTATTAGGAACCATACAAAGCTTAGTGGTCAGTGATAATAAGGAAAGTGCTAATAAGTACTTGGTATCTTTTTCTAAACTTATCAGAAGGTTTCTTGATAGTACCATTAAAGCCAATGCTGCAATGGATTCTAAAGGAATGGAAATTGAAATTACTCTAAGTGAAGAAATTGAAATGCTGAAACTGTATATCGAGTTTGAACAATTACAATATGAAAATAAATTTGAGTACACCTTTGATATCGAGCATCAAATAGATACTTCGGTTTTCACCATACCACCCATGATTTTACAGCCTTTTATTGAGAATGCAATCAAACATGGATTAATGTACTTAGACCATAAAGGAAAATTAGATATAAAGTTTTATTTAAAAGAAGACTCTCTTGTTTGTGAAATTTTGGACAATGGGGTCGGAAGAGATAAAGCAGCAGAAATTCAGGCATCTTCTATAAAACTGTACAAATCCAGAGGCATAGATTTAGTCTTGGAAAGAATTAATATTTTAAATACCCTGACTTATGACATTAGATTGTTTACTGAAGACTTGACACCAAACGGAACTAGAGTTAACGTTTTTTTCAACCACAAAAAGTAGAATAATATGGAAGTCCTTATTGTTGAAGATATTATAGCGACATCAAATCTTATTAAGAATCGAATCGAGACACTGATCCCTGATATTAAAGAGATATATCAAGCTTTTACTCTAGAAGAAGCTGAAGTCAAAATTTTATCATGCAATTTTGATATCATTTTCTGGGACGTTAATATGCCAAAAGGTACTTCCTTTGATTTGTTGAAAAAATTATCATTGGAAAATAAGATCACATTTGAATCTATTTTTGTTACTGGTGAGAAAGAAAGTACTTATGTTATCAACGCCCTAAAATTTTCGGCAATAGATTATCTTTACAAACCTTTGGATGATGAGGAGTTAGTGGTTGCTACTAATAAAGCAATCGAAAAAAGATTAAAATCAAAAAGTACCCAACAAATCGATTTTCTACTTCAAATGCTCTCTACATCTAGTAATGAATCCAAAAAGGTAGCATTTAATTTGATAAAAGGAACGACTATATTTATCGAATTGGATCACATTGTAATGCTGGAAGCAGACGGTGTGATCACGGACATTCATCTAAATGATAAAACTATTCTTCATGCAAGTAAAAATTTGGGGTTTTATAAATCTTTCTTATTGGAA
>CALFYH010000011.1 GCA_937952155.1 uncultured Saprospiraceae bacterium | reverse complement strand
GATTATGGTGTGGGAATAATGTGGCTTACTCGTAAAGATTATGCGGATTTTGATATTCAACGAGGCGATACGGAAGGTATAGTAAATTATATGTTGATGATCGAAAACGTAAAAGTTGCTGCTTTAATCTTGGAACAACCAGCTATTATCAAAATTTCATTAAGAAGTAAAGGAGATATTTCTGTTCAAGAGATCGCCCAAAAATATTTTAACGGTGGTGGGCATAAAAATGCTTCTGGTGGTGGCGTATATGCAAGTCTAAAAGATGTGAAAGATAGAGTTCGCAAAGTAATGCCTGAATATTTAAGAAAATATCAGGATCAAAATCAAATAAATTAATTAATTCAATAATATTATTACCATGAAATTTAAGTTTTTAATCTCATTGATAGTCGTTGGATTGCTGATCACATCATGCAAACCATCTGAAACTATGACTCCAAGCGGGTACAAATATACACTTGTCACACAAGGTAGCGGCGAAACCGCAAAAGTTGATGAATATGTGTTTTTTACAGCCAAAGTTACAAGTGATAGCGGCAAAGTACTAAATGAAATCAAGGAAGGTCCAGACATGCCTTTCCTACAGATACCAAAAGAATTTGCAAAAGGTAAAGAAGCAAATCCTATTTTGGAAATGATTGCTAAAGCAAAAGTAGGTGATGTTTACCAACTTATTATGCCTATGGATTCGTTTCCACAAGCTTCACCAGAGATGGCAAAATTTAAGCACATTGTTTATGATGTTACTGTTAAGAAAATTTTGAATGAAGAAGGATACAAAAAATACATGGAAGAAAAACAGGCTGAAATGCAAGCAAAAGTTGCAGCCAATATGGAAAAATTGCCAGCAATAGAAGAACTGGCTAAAACCACATTGGCCGATTATAATGCTGGCAAACTAGAAACAAAATCCACACCTTCAGGTTTGAAGTATTATATAGTAAAAGAAGGTGAAGGTGCATTGGCTGCAAATGGACAAACCGTTTCAGTCAACTATTATGGTACATTAATGGATGGAACTAAATTTGATGATTCTTTTAGTAGAGGAAGAACCTTTGAATTTGGTCTAGGAGCAGGTCAAGTTATCAAAGGTTGGGACGAAGGATTAGCACAATTAAATAAAGGTGCTAAAGCATTTTTATTTATTCCATCAGCTTTGGGATATGGTGATGCGGGAAGTCCTCCTGCGATTCCAGCTAAAGCAGATCTAATGTTTTATGTAGAATTAGAAGACATAATCGGAAATTAATTTTCCTAGCTCATAATTTAATGCTGGATAAGATTTGTAGTAAGTCTTATCCAGTTTTTTTTAATCTTAAACATGCAGGGCAATGACCATTGAACAGTTAGCTGATATCAGGGTGCGATTGACATCGGTAAGGAGGTATCTTTGACGTCGATCATCGCAAAATTCAAATAATAGATCAAGAACAATTGTCGCTTGATCCTACTTTCTGGCAAGATGCTGAAAAAGCTGAGTCTGTATTGAAGGAATTGAAGGACAATAAAAAGTGGGTTGAGAAATATCAGTCTATGGAGTCTGCAGCTGACGACCTAGAAGTCATGATGGAATTCCTGAGAGAAGGTATGACCACTGAAGCAGAACTAGATGAAAAGTACAATGAATTACTGGCAATACTCGATGATATAGAATTTAGAACAACCTTGGATAAACCTGAAGACTTATTGAGTTGTACGCTCGAAATCAATGCAGGTGCAGGTGGAACAGAAGCTTGTGACTGGACGTCTATGCTCATTCGTATGTTCAATATGTGGGCTGAAAAGAATGGGTATAAAGTGACAGAATTGGATAGGGTAGATGGTGATGTGGCTGGTATAAAATCAGTGTCTATCGAAATCGATGGCGAATATGCCTATGGTATGCTCAAAGGCGAAAATGGCGTACACAGATTGGTGAGAGTCAGTCCATTCAACTCTCAAGGAAAAAGGATGACTTCGTTTGCGTCAGTATTTGTCCATCCGATGATCGATGATACTATAGATATACAAATAAGTCCCGCGGATATTGAATGGGATACATTCAGAGCACAAGGTGCTGGTGGACAGAATGTAAACAAGGTAGAGACGGCAGTAAGGATAAAACATATTCCTACAGGAATCGCAATCCAGTGTCAGGAAGCAAGGTCGCAACATGCGAATAGAGATAAAGCCATGCAAATGCTTAAGTCGCGATTGTACGAAATAGAGTTGGAGAAGCAGCGTGCCGAAAGAGATAAACTGGAAGCTCAAAAAATGAAAAATGAATGGGGCTCGCAAATCAGATCTTATGTCCTTGATGACAGAAGAGTCAAAGATCATCGTACTGGTTTCGAAACCAGAAATACAGATGCTGTACTTGATGGCGGATTGGATGGATTTCTGAAAGCCTTTCTAATGTGGGACGGAAATTGATCTGTCTTACATTTCGTATTTGATGTTGACCTTAAATCTCTGATCTAAGATTCCTAGTTCGCGTGCTACAGACGAATTGATAATAATTTGCACTTCTTCGGCGTAAGTTGATTGTGGAATCTTGCCAAGTACCTTAGCTCTTACGTGTCTTTTTAGCATGGGATTATAGACATCCATCATAGTGCCAGGTTTGGCCTCGTTGTGTAGCACAAAATTGTTATTGTGACTTGAAGGACTTTTATCCCAAAAGCCAATGACATCAGATAGATAGTACTTTACTATTTTTGTTTCTTCATTAGGGGCCGAGTCTATAGCTGTTTTCAATGTACTTGATGGCCGTGGCTCTTTATTTTTTATGGTAATTCCAGATTTTTGGTCAGGATTTTTAATTTGCTTATTATCAGTATTTTGAATTGTCAAATAACCGATTATAATAGACTCACCAACATTTATATCTGGGGTAATTTTGTCATTTAACGACATTAAAGATTTGACATCAGTATTCAGATAATCTTTTGCTATACGGTATAGTGTCTCACCTTTTTTGACTTTGTAAATTAAGGTAAGTGTGTTTGATTTTGGTGATTTGGCCGCAGGTTTGAAACTTATTCGCGATTTTTTAATAGGTATTTTTACAATCTTGCCGTCATAGTTCGGATCTTTGGGATCGATTTTGTTTACTTTCAACACCATTTCCGTACTCACCTGAAATATTTTGGCAAGACTGTAAATACTAATACCTTCGTCATTGTTATGACTATAATAAATATCATTCCCAGGGAGAACGTCCGTGACGATCTCAGTTCCTGAAGAAAAAAATCGGTTGCTTTGGTTTTGTCCGAAGCACAACACGCTACCTATTAAAAGTAAAAAAATACTACTTTTACATTTTTTAATATGTGACATGAATAAGGTTAGAAATACATGTAGATCGGAAGAGCACACGTC
>CALFYH010000010.1 GCA_937952155.1 uncultured Saprospiraceae bacterium | reverse complement strand
GCCCGACTTCTCGCCAACGCGGGCGTCAGGCGTTACATCAACCAGCACCAGCCGGAAATCCTCGCCGAGTTCCAACTCATCGTCGACACCGCCGCCATTGACGAAGCCGCCGCTGAACTGCTGGCGGCGCAGGATGGGCAGGATGAGCCGACAGACGAGGAGGCCGAAGGAGAATATGAAGCCGCAACCGACTGCTTGCCCGAAACAGTAGGGCCGCAGACCGGTGCCATCATCGTCCCCTTCGAGGAGGCCGCGTGATGATCGACTTCAGCAAACTCTTCAGCCCCTTGGGCCTGCCGGAACTGCAACAGGTGCAAACATTGCTCGGCCACGAAATGGAAAGGCGTCGGGAGCAGGAGCGCGACCGTCTCTTCGAGGAATTCGCCGCCCTGGCCCGGGCGCGGGGCATCGCGATTCATGAGGTCGCGCGGCGCACCCGCAGTCATGCCTCACCTGCAAAACGCGGCCCGGCCAAACGGGTGAGGCGGCCGGTACCCATCAAGTTTCGTCATCCCGACCAGAAGGAACTCACCTGGAGCGGACGCGGCAAGACCCCGACCTGGATTAATGCCTGGATCAAACAGGGCAGGGCACTGGCGGAACTGGCGGTGTGAGGAAGGCAGGCAACATCCCGCCAAAAAGAATATGTGCGCCGTGATGCGAGACATTTCACTTGCATTTTCTAAGCAACATCCTACAATCTGCCGTTCGTCAATCGAACTAGTTCAGCCATGAACGTCAATCCCAGCCGACCACATCACCCGTGACCCCCGAAGAACAAGCCCATTTCCGCGTCCTCAAGGCCATCGAGGCCAATCCTGACGTTACCCAGCGTGAGTTGGCCGAGGCACTGGGCCTTTCACTCGGGAAAATCAATTTTCTGGTGAATTGCCATTGGGCAACCATAAGATAAAGTGGATTGTATCAGATCAGTGCGGTAATACTTCATTTTGTGAACGAAAATTTTCAATAAAGGATTGTAAAAATCCAACGCCATATTGTTATTCATCACTGACCTTGCCATTAGATGCTTCGACTGGCACTGCCGATATTTGGGCCATTGATTTTGATAAAGGAAGTAGTGATAATTGTACTGATACTTCTGATTTGGTCTTTACTTTTGATGATGATTATCCCGTTAGTACATTACTCGACAAACCACATTATTTCAAAAACAAAACTTTGAGTACGGAATCTGCATATAAGGCTGGTGATGCACAGTATTGGTTACCAGATAAAAGAAGTTCGGCAATGTATTTTGATTGTTCGGATCTTCCTGATGGTAAATCTGATACATTGATTGTAGCTATGACAGTTTGGGATAAGAATGGGAATAGCGATAAATGCTTGAATCAACTGATTTTGCAAGATAATGGGATGAATTGCCCTGATGTAATTTCTAAAGCTTCATTGCGTGGAAATATAAGGACACCATATCAATTAATACCTAAAAATGTCATCGTTAATTATTATTCAACTGAATCACAAGGAAGTGTAGCCTTAGATTCACAAAGTGGAAATTATGTTTTTGAAGACTTGCCTTTAGGCTTAGAGTACAAGATCAAACCAGAAAACAATACCAATCCATTACAAGGTGTATCCACGCTGGATTTGGTTCATATTCAAAGACATATCTTAGGTTTAGCTCCGTTTGATGATCCGTATAAGTTGATTGCATCAGACGCAAATTCTTCTAAAAGTGTTTCCGCATCTGATCTCGTAGAAATAAGAAAACTTATTTTGGGCTTGTCAGATCGTTTTCCAAAAGATTTGCCTTCGTGGGTTTTTGTGACTGAAAAGGACGGATTTAGCAATCCATTTATACCGTATAATTATAATAATGAAATTTCTATTGCGAATTTATCTCAAGATTTTGAATCCTTAAATTTTGTTGCTGTAAAAATAGGCGATGTAAATAATTCGGCAGTGGAAGAAATCCAAGATCACACAACAAATCGTTCAAAGGCTAAAGGAGTTGCCAGAATTATAAAATCTACTGAACATCGTCTTGATGGCGATTATTTGGTGCTGAAAGCTGGTGAAGACATAGATATAGATGGATTTCAAGTGTTTTTACAAGTTGAAGGTATTCAAGATGACATACAGTCTGTTCAATGTCCTGCTTTTAATGAATTTGATTTTGGTGTTGGAAATGACGAAATAGCTTTAGTTGGGTATCAATCGCAACCGGCATCTTTCAAGATGGGAGACCAAATAGTAGCTATTAAGCTTAATTCAGATTTGAATCTTTACAATTGTGTACTTAAAGTGGGTCGAAATTCAGAAATTTATATTCAGGACAAACCTCATGAAGTTGTTCTTTCACCTGAGCTTGATTCAGATTATGACTTCAATGTCACTTTATTAACCAATCCTGTGTCTGATGGGCTTAATTTTATGATTAGCGGAGCTATGCCTCGTGTTGAATTGAACTACACGATCTCCAATGTCACGGGACAAACTATGCTTTCTGGCTTGCTGGAGCCCAATGCAGATCAAGAAGAATATTTATTGCCTTTGCAAAATCTAATTAGGCCAGGCATCTATTACCTTCAAATAAGGCAAAAAGATAAATCTGATACTGTCAAGTTCATCAGAATCAGATAAAAACCTACACACACACGTCTGATTATTGGCTAATACTTTGATATGTTCCGACTTCCTTGGAACCAATTTTCAATTCACCTTTTGTAACTTTTAAGAAAAGCAAGTGGGCTAAGGCCATTTTTAGCATTAAGTTGATTGTACTCTTGCATTGAAAAAAATTGAAAAAAATTTGAAAAAAAAATATTACTCCAGTTTTTATAATGATGTGTTGATTTCTTGTTTATTAAATATTAACAATAAAACTAATGTAAATTTCATATTAAAATACTGTTTCATGTGATATAAAGTTTGGTCTGAAATTTGGATTTCATAGTTCGTAAGAAGAGAAATTTTATCGCATTCCTAAAGAAGGGTAAATGATCTCTGATTGCTTATAATCAAAAATACACGAGATAATTCCAGTGTTGGCATAGGCTGATGCTGTTTATTATAGACATTTTTAGCAATTACGAATTTTTACAAAATCCATCAATCGATGAAGAACCCATTACTTAAACACACTTTCAACCGGATCAGCGATTCGGGTTTGAAAATTTTCACAACCATGCTTTTACTGCTGGTCATGATAGTAGGAAGTATGCAGGCTCAGGCTCCAGCAATCAACAAAACTGAATGCTCTTGTCTGAATAACGCTTCCAATGCTACAAACGGACAGTATATGGATGCATTTACAATCACCACAGGTGTCCCTGGACAAACATGGGTGCTTGTAAATCCTATAGCTGGTTTTTATCATCCTGCCTCATTGCCGCCACCGGCAGCTCCTATCCTTTATTTACCTAATACATTGATACCAGAGACAAGTACTCCTGGTGTTTATCGTATTTCTGGAAAACGAGTATCAGGTCAGTCGTGGACAGTGCGTGTTCGTAACGTATCAAATGGATACGAAACGGAGGTACATTCTATCCAGTCATGCAGCTATCCCAATAGCGCGACTAATACTGCAATAGCAGGTGATGTCAATGTATGTATGAATTCGATCGAAGCATATTCATTGCCAGCTGGACTTTACTCCGGTTTGGTGTGGTCTGTTTCTGGTGGAGCTACCAGCACTACCAATCCGTCTCCATACACTACATTTAATGTAACATGGGGACCAACAGCTGGTAGATATTCCATCGGTGTTTCAGGTGTAGCCAATTCCTACGCTGCACAACCGGTAGGATGTCCTTTTACTTCAACTAAGACAGTGGATGTAATTAATCCAGCGCCATATACCACTATACGAGGTGATTATGGCAATTGCCTTGGTGATACAGAGACGTACACCATTGCAGCAACAGCCACCCAATTGACGGGTGTGAGTTGGGGTATTTATACTGATCCTGGCCTTACTACACCTGCAGTAGGGATTTCGTTGGCTGTAGGCTCTATTAATTCTAAAACGATTACATGGCCAAGTACACCTGGTACATATTACTTGGCAGTAAGTGGAAATTTCAGAATTAATTCGTCAGCAGATTTTTGTATATTCAGAGATGTAAAAAGAATCGTGATCATGGACGAGCCTACCATACCTTTGGCTTGTAACAATCTCGTTCAAATATCTATGAATCCAAGCTGTGAATTGTATTTTACACCTGATCAATTCCTCGAAGATCCTTTATTTGACGAGGATTATTCTTATGATATCATCATCAGAGATATTCAAAAAGATACCTTGATACCTAATGGTACATTGGGTTTTAAATACATTGGAAAGACCCTTGAAGTCAAAATTGTTCACGAATGTTCTGGCAATTCTTGCTGGGGCTATGCCAAGATAGAAGATAAATCAATTCCAGATTTAATTTGTCCACCTGATATCGAAATCACTTGCGATCAATTGGGTAGTTTGGCAGTGACAGGAATGCCTGTATTTCCAGTAGGCGTTACATTGTCTCCAGTATCTGGTACTACTAATAGTTGGATATTAACAGGTTATGACAAGTGTAGTTTAGTAACACTTAAATATGTAGATACTGTTACCAACGCTGACTGTAGTGATGAAGATTTTAGCTCATATATAGATAGAGTTTGGACAGTAACTGATGGATCGGGCAATACCTCATCTTGTACTCAAGTGATAAGTGTTGAACGCGCTAGTATTCTTGATGTGATCTTCCCTTCCAACTGGGATAGTGCTACTGGCCCGAATGCAAGTCTTGAAGCTTGTGGTACATGGCCTAAAATAGCCTATAAAGTAAATGGCATCGAGCAAACTTACGTGTTAAATGGTGTAACCAAAGTAGATTCAGTTCCAGATCCTGCTTACACGGGTTATCCATTCGGTATTCAATGTTTGAAAGCATCAGTTGCTTATACCGATAAGAAAATATTGCTATGTGGTACAAATCCTCATGCTTATAAACTGATCAGAAAGTGGCAAGTTGTGGATCATTGCGCAGCTGAGCCAAACAAAATCAGAGAAATGAATCAGTTGATCACAGTAATGGATACAAATCCACCTACTTTGACAGCACCAGCCGATATAACAACTTCTGGGGCATCTGTTGCAGCCCTCTTGTATACTGCTGAGCACAAATGTACAGCTGATTGGAGTGTACGTCCACCAGTTATCATTAGTGATTGTACTACTGCAACTTGGGAAATTAGTTTTATTCTAGCAGACAATACTGGAGCTGCACCTGTAAATGCAACCTACGTTAAAAAATCAGGTACTACGGAAGTAACAGGCAGCTATCCAAATTTCACAATTAAAAATTTACCTGCTGGATATGC
The DNA here is from genome assembly GCA_937952155.1 of uncultured Saprospiraceae bacterium. Lineage (GTDB taxonomy): Bacteria > Bacteroidota > Bacteroidia > Chitinophagales > Saprospiraceae > OLB9. The sequence continues at coordinate 3,940 of CALFYH010000010.1, read as the reverse complement.
ATGGTTGAAATATACAGCAACTGACCTTTGTGGTAATACTTCAGATGCTTATACAGAAATTTTGGTTGTGGACAATCAGCCACCAACTCCAGTTTGTGATAAAAATAGCATCGTTGCCATTGGCGCTAATGCAGAATCTTATGCAGGCGTGTTGACCTTTGATGATGGAAGTCATGATAATTGTGCACTTAAGTGTATGAAAATCAGAAGAGTAGATAATCCTGTGGCTTGGAGTTCATTACCTTGTGACAATCAGTTGAAATTTACTTGTAATGATATAGGTGTAAATAAAACAGTATCTGTAGAATTATATGTAGAAGATTATGCTGGTTTGTCAAATACTTGTATGGTTACTGCAAAAGTTCAGGACAATATTTTCCCTGTACTTACTCCACCAGCTAATGCAACAGCAAATTGTTACGAAGACCTTACATCATTGACAAGGTTCGGATCCGCTACTGTCACCGACAATTGTAGTGCTACAGTAAGAGATTCTGTAGTAAGAAATCTCAATGATTGCGGTGTTGGTACGATTACAAGATATTTTATTGCTACAGATGTATCTGGAAATAAAGTAATTAGAAATCAAGTGATAACTGTCGGAAATAACAGAGCCTTTACAGGAAATGATATTGATTGGCCAGATACATACACGACCAATGCAAGCTGTGCATCAGACATCAAACCTGAAAATTTGAGTGATCTATATGCTAGACCTAAGTTTATTAGAAATACCGATTGTGCACAATTAGCATCAAGTTATGAAGACATTGTATTCAATTTTGCAGATAATGTATGTGTAAAAATATTGAGACAATGGAAAGTAATAGACTGGTGTCAGCGAAATCCATTGTTCCCTGGTAGTGGCGAGTGGACTTACACCCAGCTCATCATGTTAAATAATGTGAAAGCCCCTGATATTACTAAAGGTTGTTCTGCTGCTGACTTGGTAATCACGCAAGTAGGTTCATGTTCTGCCAATGTAAGTGTTACAGCTACTGCTACAGACGACTGTACACCAGTTGAAAAATTGGAATGGACATACACAATAGATGAAGGTAATAATGGAAGCTTGGAAGTTACAAATGGCACTGGTGCTACTGTAAATAGAGTATTCCCTTATGGAACGCACAAGATCAACTGGACTGTAAAAGATGGTTGTAAAAACGTGAAAACTTGTTCTAATACATTTACGATAGCAGATGACAAGAAGCCAACACCATATTGTATTACTGAATTGGTAACTGTGATCATGTCAAGTTCTAAGGAAGTTACGATTTGGGCATCTGATTTTGACAAGGGAGCAACAGACAACTGTTCTGTAGGTAATCAAATTACAGCGTCTTTCTCTGCGACAAATAGAAATGATATATCTAGAACTATCAGATGTGCTGACCTTAACGGTGAAGCCAGCAAGGAATTTACTTACAATGTGTATGCAATAGATGCAGCTGGTAATAGCGATTTCTGTACAGTAAGACTCAAAGTTCAAGACAATAACAATTCTTGTACTACAAGCAGCACTACCCAAGTGGTATCATTGAAAGGAAATGTATTTACTGAAGCTGATGAAGCACTCCAAGATGTAAATATTGAATTAAGTTCAAATCAAACAGAGTTTCCTAAAACAGTTAAAACAGGAAATAATGGTAAATTTGAATTTGCAGAATTGCCGATAAATGAAGATTATGTTTTGGCGGCCGATAAAAATGATGATGTACTGAATGGAGTTACAACGTTGGACCTTGTGCATATTCAAAGACACATACTTGGATTGTCAGCATTGGAGTCGCCATTCAAATTGATTGCAGCCGATGTAAACAATTCTACAAAAGTAACAGCAGCTGATATTGTTGAATTGAGAAAAGTGATATTAGGAATTCAAACTCAGTTTACAAATAATAAGAGTTGGAGATTTGTAGATGCAGCTTACAAGTTTGCTGATGCTCAGAATCCTTTCCCTTTTATTGAAAAGGCAGAGATGAACGATCTTAATCACAATGTCGATGCCATGGATTTTGTGGCTGTAAAAATCGGTGATGTGAATGGATCTGCCAAAGCAAATGTTGGATCAGGTGATGTGACAAGCAGAAATCAAGTGAGATTATTGGTTCCTACCATTACAGCAAGTGCTGGAGATATTGTCAATATTGATATCAATGCTGAAGAATATTTATCAATGACAGGGATGCAAATGACCTTAGAAATTGACAATGACTTGGTTGAATTGGTGGATATCCAGTCACAAAGTTTGAATTTTGGTGAAGAACACATGGGCTTCGGTAGATTGTCAGACGGTCTTGTACACATTAGCTGGAATGATAATACTCCTAATACTGTAAAAGACAAAATACTTACAATAAAGGTTAAAGTTTTGAAAAGTATAGCAGAAAAATCTGTTTTAACATTACAAAAATCACAACTTGCACCTGAGCTTTACTTGACAGAAGGCGCAGATATTCAAACTGCATCTGTTCAATTGTCAACTATAAGCAGAGAAAAACCAGACTCAGACATTTTTGAAGTGTATCAGAATGTTCCTAATCCATTTAATGCTTCAACAGTGATTGGATTCAATTTGCCGGCATCAAATGTGGCAACTGTCAAATTATTTGACCTTACAGGAAAATTGGTATATCAAAATAGTCAAAATTTCCCGAAAGGATATAATACATTCACCATTGACGCACAGATGCACAATTTAAGTGGAGTACTTTATTATCAGATCGATACAGATACTGATTCCGCTACACGCAAAATGATAATCATTAAATAAACAAATCAGAATGATGGGTGACAAGCTGGGTGAAAGACGAAGCAACCAGCTTGTTACCTTACTCTTGAAATCACAACGATTAAATAAAAATTAAAATTTTCATCCAATGAAAAGACCCAATTTTACACAATTCAATTTTCTGAATAAGATTTCAGAATTTTTTAAAGCGAACACAAGGGCATTCTCAATTGTTTTAACCTTAACTTTCATATATACTAATACATATTCTCAATACGATTGTAATTCTATCCTTGCTTGCAATGATGGTGTTCAGATATCTTTGGACGATGATTGTGATTTATACATTGAGCCTGATATGATCCTTGAGGATCCAACATATGGTGATGTTGCTTATGACATCTCTGCAAAATTACCTGATGGTACTTCGATGACTCAGGTTACTGTAGGAACAGATCCATTCGGAAGACCAGTTAGAAGAGTAGCGATAAACCGAACTCATATCGGAATGGCGCTTGAAGTCAAAGTGAGTTTGAGAGGTTGTGGTAACTCTTGTTGGGGCACAGCAAATATCGAAGACAAACTTGCACCTGTTATTACGTCATGTCCTTGCGAACCGCGTATTACAACGTTTACAGGAAGTGTAGATGCTTTAGTAGATGGCAGTTATGACAGACCATCAGTGGTTTCTGGTTGTCCTGGCGCACCTACAACTGGAGTAATTTATGATGCAAGAAATTTTGCACTTGATGCAAATGGAATCGTTGATATTTCATTGCCAGCGACGAGTGTTAGATTTTCATTATATGTAAATTCCTTTAATCCTGCATCACCTTGTACTAATGTTTTGGCTACAAATGCAACTTCTTTCCACGGGCCATTAAATGCTGGAGTGAATTATGTGCTTGTTGTGAGTTCAATAGGTACAGGAACGCCTCCAGGTGGCATCGGCTATACTGTACATTTGGATACGGATACAGGTAATATCAAATCATCTGTGGCTGCGACAGTATGTGTACGCACATGTCTCAATGAAGCATCATTGCTCGCTCAAACAGTTGCCAACGCAAGCACTCCACCAGTATTCACAGATGGGTGCGCTGGTACATTGACACTCACCAAGAGAGATGAAATCGAAGTATTGGGATGTCAAGGACAATACAGTAAAGTGATTAAAAGAATTTGGAGCGCGAAGGATGCAAGTGG
>CALFYH010000009.1 GCA_937952155.1 uncultured Saprospiraceae bacterium | reverse complement strand
ATATGTACAGCCGTTTATGCTTGTTACAGTAAGAGTGTACACCCCAGCTTGGCCCAATGTTATATTAAACGTATTTGGAGGCCCATTTAAAGAGCCGCTTCCTACGACAATCATTCCTTGTTCCAATACATAAGTCGCTCCCACATCACCTGTAAGTTCAATCGTAACTTGATCTCCTTCACAGAATTCAACTGATTCACCATCTGTTAACACATTATTATTTACCTCAACCTGATACTGCAAGTTAGCTTCTACTTCAACTACAAAACTGCAGGTAGTCGTATTATTACTTGCATCAGTCACTGTCCAAGTTACTGTTGTATTACCACTTGGGAATATTGCACCTGCTAATGATGCTGAATTATTAAAGTCATTGGTAATTGTCGATCCAAGACAATTGTCTCCAAAGCCAATCGGATCAAATTCTGTCCCGCTTGCTAAATAAGTACATCCTCCATTATTGACTTGTCTGACTTGGTCACCAATACATGTAATAACTGGATCTTCAATATCATTAACTACTACCGTAAAACTACATGTTGCGGTATTACCACTAGCATCCATTACTGTCCATGTTACTGTTGTAGTTCCTTTAGGGAATACAGCGCCGTTTAGGCTTGTTGTATTATTATAATCATTACTTACTGTATAGCCGGTACAATTATCACCAACTGATGTTGGGTCAAATTCTGTTCCACTTACTGTATAATCACATTGTGCAGGATCTGTATCTTTTGTCTGATTACCGACACAACTAATTGTTGGAAGCTCATCATCCGTTACTGTGATTGTTTGTGTACAGGTAGCGGTGTTGCCTCCATTATCGGTTACTGTCCATATCACTGTTGTCGTGCCGATTGGATATGTTCCACTCGCATCTGATGTGCCATTGAAATCATTCACTACAGAAGCTATTCCACAATTATCACTTGTTGTCGGTGATACAACCGTTACTGCTGCTGTACATGCTCCTGCATCGGCTGTCTGTGTCTGATTTGCGGCACAGGCAATTGTTGGAAGTTCTGTATCAGCTATAGTTACCGTAAATGTACAAGTTGCCTGACCACATGTGTTGATAGCTGTAACGACTACTGTTGTTACACCCTTATTAAATACGATACCACTACCATTACCACTTCCTGAACCGGTGGTGGCTCCGCTCATCTGATACGTCACGCTATAAGTCAGCGGCATTGTTCCTGAGGATGTATATATCTGGCTAGATACATTGGTAGTATAATTTACTACAGCATTACACATGCTTGGATCTGTTCCCTGCACAATATTAGTTGGGCATACTGTAAATATTGGTTTAGCATACACTCTTAAATCACCAGGACTTGAAACTACAGGTGTACCACAACCAGAATTGATAGTAACTGTGTATGCACCTTCATCTCCTATAACTATCGTTGGTATTGTATAACTTGGCACATTCGTTGTTGCAACCGGCAGTCCATCCTTTTTCCACACATATTCATTGGTAGTACAACCTCCGGTATGTTGAATGGATAGAGTAATCGAGCTACCTTCACAACGGTTATAAGCATACTGCAAGTCAGTAGTTATTGATACTAACGGACGAGCAGTAATAGTATATGTTGCATCACATGTAATTGTACCGCATCCAAAAATAGAGGCGGATGTAAAAGTTACTGTCGTTGTTCCTCCACAGAAGTTTGGTGCACCAGTATTGTTATTGGTTAGAATACCGTAGGATGCACTTGCCTGACTCAACCATGTTGAAAATGCAGCATCGGCTGCTGCCTGATCGACAAAGTCACAAGACAAAACAGTTACATCCGGTGGGCAGGTTATGCCTGGTAGAGGGTTGACTTTGAGTGTGTAGCTGAATGTAGAAGTACAGCCTGCTGTTGTTGTTATCACTATGTCATAGACTCCCGCATCACTCAGTGCTGCGGTAAAGTTGTAACTACCGTTGACAAATGGTAAGTCATTTTGTATTAATACACTATTGAGATACATATCATAAGTACCACTTGTATTTACATTACTGATCTCTATATCTACTGAACTACCTTCGCAAACCGTTGCGCTTCCATTATTTGGCACTACAACATTATTCATCTCAAAAGTAAATGTAGGTAGTGGGTTGACAGTAAGTGTGTAACTGAATGTAGATGTACAACCAGGTACAGTAGTAATCACAAAGTCATAATCACCTGCATCGCTTAATGACGCCGTAAAGCTGTAACTACCGTTGACAAATGGCAAGTCATTTTGTACTAATACATTATTGAGGTACATATCATAAGTACCACTTGTATTCACGTTGCTGATCTCTATATCAACTGTACTGCCTTCGCAAACCGTTGCGCTTCCATTATTTGACACTACAACATTATTCATCTCAAAGGTAAATGTAGGTAGTGGGTTGACAGTAAACTGATCAGTTCCAATTAGTGAAAGGACATCGTTTTGATTCAAACTGATTGAACAACCATCTTCATTTGTAATTGTAGCACCAGTTATCGTATTAACTCCGATAAAGCCAGGAACACTCATATAACATGGTACGCCATTAAGCCAATCAGCAACAGTAGTTGTAAATGTAGGATTATAACTATTGGCATCTGCACCTACAATATGTAGTTCGACAGTTACGTTACCTACCCAGTCATGACCATCAAATTCATTGAAATCTATTGAAAGGACTGGTACATCATCATAACAGTATGCGAAAGATGGTCCACCTGATAATGAAGCTGTTGTAATTATAAATTCATTTACACATGATCCAGCAGGCTGGAAGCCTTTTGCGACAGGATCACTGTCTAATCCAGAATCAATAAAAGTGCAGAATTCAGCGTTTCCATTTATTCTGGATTTAATTGTTGGAACATGTATAGAACTCCAGTAGTTACAATTTGCATCAATCGGATTTATTACCGAACCTTTTACAAACAGGTAATTATGATCCACGAAACGATATAAATAATTATTATTAACCGTAACATTAGTTGGATTGGCATTAGCACTAGGCCCTACATATATCAAGCCAAAGTTATCAGGATATGCATTTGAATGTACCAAATCTCCATCTCCTATATCGTCAATATAGTTATTGTGAATTTGAATATTATCACCATTGCCGTCGATACCGATACCCATTGCATAAGCAGAATAAGCTGAATGCATTTCAGTGTTAATTGTATTGTTATGGATGAGGGCATTGCTAACCGGCAAGCCATCTGAACCAACAATAATTCCTGAGCTTCTTGTGGTAATCATATTTCCTGAAACAGTTACATTTCTAACCCCATAGAGATAAACTGAGCCATACGCACTTGTTGAACCTTCAATGTCATTGTCTTTTATCTTAAGATTAGTGCCTGGCTGATTAGTAGGTGTTGTACCACTGTATGAGGAGAATGTGATACCATCGCCTACAGGGTTTTTAACATAATTATATTGTACCAAATAATCTGTTCCACCTTCTAACTGGATACCTTCATCCGTAGATTGATACACGATATTGTTTAAAATCTGGATATTAGTTTGGCTGTTTGAAGCTTTGAAAGCATCAGCTGTACCACTTCCGCCAGAGTGCTTAGCTTCGAAGCCATTAATAGTTACATTATTTGATTCAATTTTGAAAATATTTTTGTTCTTAGGAGCAACAACAATAGACTCAGAAGCATCATCAATAACACGTGTAGAAGATGTCGAAGGTCTTGGGTCAACTCCGGCTTTTGCTCCATTAATGGTCAATTCCTTATTTACCACCACATTTTCATTATAGGTACCGGCACAGACTACTATAGTATTCCCATTTACTGTATTCGTAGCATTAATAGCACCTTGGATGGTGCTATATCCGGTCATTGTAGTAGTATTGACTACCGGTGATGCTCCTACCGTTGCGCTAGCAGTCCCTGTATTTCCAAAGCTGTCCGTTACTGTTACTGTATAGACGCCTGCTGCCAAGTTGACAGCATCTTCTGTGGTTTGACCATCACTCCATAAGTAGGTATAAGGTGAAATACCACCAGTCACAGTAATTGAAATCGTTCCATTTACGCCTGTAGTACAGAGTGCATCTATCACACCATCTACTGTTACCGCAATAGGAATACCGCTGCATGCTCCGGATACCGGTTGGAAACCCGGTGTCCCGAGTTGATCATCTGTACCATTGATTAACCATGGAGTATAAGTAACATTGCCAGATATCATTGACGCCAAATCATTCACTACTACCGTGCCCCACCAGTTACAAGTAGCATCTATACTTCCTGTACCTGCGGATGAACTTGCCAGACGAGAGCCTGAATTTGCATTTCCATTTAATAAGATACTGTTATCATGTGCTGTTATTGAATTAGTCGTACCATTACCTGTAAACAAACCATATACTTCTGTAGTACTTGATGCTGGTAGAGATATAAAGTTGTTATAGGCTGTAACGGTAGCTTCTTTCTGAGCAATAATTGAAAATCCATAATTTCCTCCTGCACCCCATGCATCATGACCATTATTACTTATCGTATTTGCTGTCAAAGCTAGATTTACCTTACCACGAGCATCAAATCCTCGATTGGCATTATTTTGGATAGTGCTGTTATATACTGTAATGGTCTGAACATTAGTAGAACCGCCACTGAAGTCAGCCAAATAGATACCTCCACTCGCCTGTGACGGCTTGCCTGTACCATCAATAGTAACCCCATCGATATTCATTGTGATTCCTTCGGCTACTGTCGTTCCTGCTGTAGTAAATGTATATACACCTGCATGGAAGTTAATGGCAGGATTGGATGAAGTGCCGGTAAAGCCGTTCATTATAACATCCTTCACGTTAATTGAAGAACCTTTTGTTATCACACCATCTGTATTTATTATAGAAATACCTTGCATTATCCCACTTACTGTCCCACCATCAATGACCGATACCGGTGTCGTATTGATGTTGTATCCTGCATAACCATATAATGCACCACTAATATCATTATTTGTAATCGTTGCAGCAGCTGTCCCTGCCAGATTAGCCAACTGGATTCCCACTGTAGGTTGGGTATTCTCTATTTGATCAGAAAGAGTAATTGTATTATCATCAATCGTCAATCCATTGGAACTTGACAGAAGCATTCCGGTCAGATTGATACCAAGTGAGTCAGCATTGATAGTATTTCCGGTAAAACTGCCATTGGTCGCACCAGAACTTGACTCTACTGTACGGATACCTTCATTAGCTGTAATGGCACATCCGGTGAAACTACCACTTACCTGACCGTGTGTACTACTTGGATGATCGTGTAGATAGACCCCAATATTAGTGGCATTGATGGTCACACCATTGACAGCCGCATGTGCACCGTCAGCTCCATTAGAGGAATAGCCCTCATAGTTATTCACGAATATACCCGTAGAGACTCCACTGATGTTGCCACCACTGATAGCTGTAGGTGCATTATTCTTCACATTCCATACTTCGATACCCTCACTTGGACTCGTGATTCCTGCGCCATTTATGTTGTTATTGCTTGTGGTGGAAGGAACTGAAAGTGAAGATAACAAAATGCCGTCCCACACTGTCTCGTGGCTATCCATCAATCCGGTAATCGTATTATTGGACAAGGTATATGCTGAGGCATTACTATACGCCAGATTGTGGAATATACCACGTCGGCGTACTGCCATAATATTATTTGTAATCAACTGATCGTTTGAAGTACCTGGGTTGGCCTTCGAATAATTTCCGGTTTGTATGCCTGTTCTAACATTGGTCATACAATTATCATGAACATAGGTATATTGGTTATTATATAGTAATACACCGCCACCCCAATAATCAATTCCGGACCCTGCGTCATACGTACCCAAATCCTGAATCTTGTTGTTTGCTATTATATTTCCTGCAGATGGAACACCGGCAGGGTAATCATACAGTGTAACTCCAAAATAGGATAGGTTTTGTATGATATTATTCGTAACTACCAGATTGTCTCCTGTACTGTATCGCACTATACCGCTTGCGGCATCTATATCTGCACCATTAGTACTAGTAAAGCCGGTTGTAATATCAGGATTATCCCCATTTAGTAAAAATCCACTGATAGTAACATTTGATGCCTGTACATCAATCAATGCTCCATCATCAGTATTATAGGCTATATCAGATACCGGTGGATAGATGATTGCTTCTGGTACTCTTGTTCCGCTACATGCACCGATCGTGGCATTCGGACCTAATAAAGATATCGCTTTATCTATTTTTATATGCTCTACATACGTTCCCGCACACACATCGATTTCATCTCCCGCTGTAGCAGCATCAATCGCTGCCTGAATAGTTGCGTAAGTTGATGACGTAGTCTGATTGGTCACCGGGTGGTATTCCACTGCCACTGTTGTCGTCACTGAAGAACCGTTTACATCTGTAATAGTAATTACATAATTTCCTGCGACGAGTGTAGGTATTGTATAGCTATTAGCCGAAGTCACGGCGCTACCTGACTCAGGTCCACTCCATGCTATCGTATAATCGGCTGTTCCACCACTATAAACTATGGTTATCGAGCCATTGTCATGTGTACAAGTCTCAGGCGATGGTGTAGTTGAAGTAATTTCGACAGGCGTGCCGCTACATGCTGTAGGTAATGGCTGGAAGCCTGATGTGCTTGGTTGATCGTCTGTTCCACTGGTCAACCATAATATGTAATTCACAGTACCTGTTATTGCGGCTGCTATGGCATTGCTGCTAGTGGTTCCATACCAGTTGCAGGTAGCATCGACAGTATTGCTTACTGTGCTATTAATTGCATAGGTGGTAAAGCCAGTAATATGGTTCTCATTAAATGTACCGTTAACCGTTCCTGATGCCGTTTCTCCTAATCGTATGCCCGTATCAGCCGAGATATAGTTATTTATTGCCATAGCATTGACTGAACTGTGGCTGGTACTATTGGGGCTATCATAAACTACGATACCTTCATCCGCATTGGAAACAGTTACTTTGCTTATATCTGCATATGATCCATATGAGCCATCTGAATTGTACCCTTCAAAATTGTTGACAAAAATACCTTTGTCCACATTAGTTAAAGTTCCTTCTGTAATAATAGGACGAGCAGTATTGGTGACATTCCATACATTAATACCTTCTGAGCCTCTAGTCCATGCATTGGTCAATCCAATACCATCAACTGAGTTATTTACTATATTGCTCAAGCCCATATTATTACCCAGTGATGCTATCAAAAGTCCTTTCCAAGACTTAGTGCTCGCTGGCAACTCATCCGAATTGAAAAGGGCAGTAATGGTATTGTCCTTTATCGTGAATGGTGAATAATTGTGTAAGTTGTAGAAGATACCCAGCGCTCTCGCTTCAATTGTGTTGTTCTCGATTAATTGGAAATCAGTAGAACCTGAATTTACTTTTTGGAAATTACCTGTCTGGATACCGATACGAGCATTCTCGATACAGTTTTCATATACATGTGAATATTGACTATTGTACAACAAAATTCCACCTCCCCAGTTGGCTATACCAGATAATGCATCATAGGTACCCATATTTCTGATTAGGTTATTTGAAACTACATGTCCATGAGTTTCAGGGGCACTATAATTAGCTCCAAAAAGGCTAACTCCAAAATAAGATAAATTCTGGATAAAATTATTTTGAACCGTAAGATTACTTATATTATTCTCATATACAGTAATACCTTCAGCTGCATCAATATCTGCTCCATTGGTACTTGAAAATCCTGAAGATATTAAAGTATTGTCACCATCTATTGTCAATCCAGCAATAGTTACATTAGATGCTGCCACATGAAAAATTTCGCCAGAACTGATGGCGGAAGTTGATGGGACTACTATAGCCTCAGCACCTCTAGTTCCGGTGCATGGATCAATTGTGGCATTCGGACCCAATATCGAAACCGATTTACCAACCACTACATTTTCAACATAAGTGCCGGCACTAACTTCAATAGTATGACCATTGAGGGTAGGATTATCATCAATAGCTTGTTGGATTGAACAATATGCCATTCCGGTGTTTGTGTTTTCTACCTTTCTGCCGTTTAACTGAACAAAATTGGCACCAAAACCTACGATACGGAAGTCTGTTCCATTAGCAAGGAGTCCAGAGCCATTGGTTTGTCCGCCATCAACTAATCCACAAGATTGTGGAGCATTACCTCTACCAAAATATTGATCAGCAATATTACTTTGATCACCAGCATCTGGAATACCACCACTTCCTGTGTATGGCGTATGGCCCATTTGGAATTGCAAACCTACATCATTTCTATTCAAAGTATTATTTGTAATAATATGCCCTTGACCTTCGGCAACAATACCAAAACCTTCAGAATTGGAAGGTTGCTTATAGCCTTCTACTGTATTATTTCTAACAATTACCCCTTGTGGCATATTTGGATTACCATCAGAAAAGATAGGAGAGCGTCTGAATACGGCTATCCCTGCACGGTCTCTTAATTCTGGTGACCCCAACACATAAAGTGCTGTCAATTCGACCGTATTATTTTCAACCACAATAGAGCCATCACCATTATCCAAGCCGGTACCCATTGGGTTTTTGATTTCAATACCAAATCGACCGTTATCTTGAAGGAAATTACCACTGATAACATTAGCTCCTGCTCCTGATGTGAGACCCACTACGCTAATGCCGTTATCACCATTTCCTAATAGTATATTATCACTAATGGTTACTCCTGAGGCTGAGCCATCTTGCAACTCGATACCGCAACAATTATTATTACTAACCGCATTATTTGAAATAGTAATATTTTGTTTAAATCCATTCCAAATAACGATACCTCTTGCTCCTGGACCATGACCGGAAACAGTTGAGTTGGTTACTTCAAAACCATCGACTGGTCCATTGGCATATATACCACTGGCACTCACATTATTTTTAACCGTTAAATGATCTGCTGTAAAGCCATCATTACTTCCATTGGCATATATCCCGGCTGATCCATTAGGTGTAGAACCGGTATAGTTTTGAATGGTCATTTTTTGAATCGTTACACTGGTAACATTGCTATTGATTTTAATACCACTACCTGTACCACTCAATCCGGTACCGTCTAAAATAACACCGGCTTCACTTTGTCCTTGGAGGGTTAAAGATTTGTCGATAGTTACTCTTTCGTTGTAAGTACCATTACAAATCTCAATCACATCTCCTGCTGTAGCTACAGTTACCGCACCTTGGATAGTTGCATAAGTAGCTAACGTAGTTAAGTTTGTCACCGGATGGTATCCTACGGTCACCGTTGCTGTAGTGGCTGTAGAGCCATTGGCATCGGTAACGGTGATATTATACGCTCCAGCCGCAAGACCAGATATAGTATAATTTACATTTCCAGAGGTAGCACTACCAGTAGCTGGCCCTGACCATGCGATGGTATAAGATGCTGTACCGCCTGCTAGCACTACGGCTATTTGGCCATCATTATTTACACATGAGGCTGCTGACGGTGTGGTTGATGAGATAACTACCGGTGTACCGGTACATGCTCCCGGAACAGGCTGGAAGCCCACTGCAGGTGCATTGTCTGTGCCATTGGTAAGCCATGGTGTATAATCTACATTGCCGGTAATCTTAGATGCTACTCCACTGGAACTTGTCGTACCATACCAGTTACACTCTGCACTCGCTATGCCTGTCGTTCGGTTATCTATTGCCCAGTCTGTTACTGTGCCTGACAAATCATTATTGCTGATTGTCAATCCACTAATATTCGATGCGGTATTTAATATCGTGATATGTGATGTATTAGTACCAAAGATATTTCCCGTATAACTTAAAGTACCTACTCCTTCGATTACCCACCCACGGGTATTATTAACTGTATTATTACTGATCGTGCCTGATCCATTGCTCAGATAACCCGGCTGTCGAAGTGATTCAATGATATTACCATCCATCACGATGCCTGTCATTGGATTGGCTGACCATACTGTAGCTCTCGTTACCTCTGGATCTCCAAATACGTACTCGCCTGAAAACTTGTTGTTCAGTATATGTGTATTCGAATGGTAGATAGATACCAAATTGCCCTGGCCCTTTCCTACTACCTTGAAATGTATGTTCTGAATGGTTACATCTGATGAGTTACAGAAAAATGCATCTACTCCATTAACATTGAACCACGATGATGATAGTTCTACTATTGAGCTCAATGTACCTTGTCCTTGTAACGTGATTTTCTTTGTAATCGTCACCGGCGCATTTAGTGCATATGTACCTGCACAAATCTCTATTACATCGCCATCATTGGCCGCATTGACTGCCGGTTGTATATCTGCAAAGGTGGTGTTTTGTGTGAGGTTCGTTATCGGGTAATAATTTATGGTCGCATTGTCTGTGTCCGTAGATCCATTGGCATCCGTTACGGTGATGCCGTATGTGCCTGCCGCAAGACCGGTGATAATGTATGGTGATGTCACTCCTGTGGCTGATCCTCCTGTCCATGCAATGTTATAAGGACTGGTGCCTCCCGTCCATGATACATTAATCGATCCGGTCGTCTCCCCACAAATGATATCATCTGGTGTTGCCGATGTGATATCCACCGGTGTGCCGCTACATGATCCCGGGACAGGTTGGAAGCCCACTGCAGGTGCATTGTCTGTGCCATTTACTAACCAAGAAATATAATCAAAATTAGCAGATGCCGGACCTAATATATTTGGTGCACTGCCAGGATTTGTCGCTGTTCCTCCATATGCAACAGGAATTTGACCTGCATAACCTGGCTCTGCGCTATTAACAGTAGATACTACTGGTGAAGTAACTCCGTACCAATTACACTCAAAATTCTTCATATTGCTACCAGGAGGTGGCAATGATCCGCCGTTCTGGCGATCTACGATATCTCCATACCAGTTACCTGAGATGTTATTGTCGTTGAAGTTTGAATTAAGCGCTTGTTGTAACGGACTATTGGAACCACCACTCGCATCAATAAACAAGACACCCACCGTCCAGTTGTCTCGTATAAAATTATTCGTCATCGTCGTATTGTCCGTTTGATTGCGGAACAATAATCCAGTACGGTTAAAGTCTATTTGGTTTTCTGTAATTGTATTGCCATTGGCATTATTAACATCTATCCCTGTCCTGTTACCGGTGATAATATTGTATCTTATCGTTGCTGTATTACCTTGACTTTGGATTGCCACTCCGGCACTGTTCAATGTCGGATCATTCCAGTCAGTTGTATTATTGCCATCTCTTGTTATTGTAAAGTTTTCGATGATAACTCCAGATGCAGAGACTCTAAATGTAGCATTGCCCCCTCCTTTAGGACCACTGACTATGGTAGTTGAAGCATCTGCACCACTTATTGTTACTGACTTGGTAACATTAACATCTTCATTGTATGTGCCCGCACTTACTGTAATAGTATGACCACCCAATGTCTGTGCATCATCTATTGCAGACTGGATGGTGCAGAATGTTTCTCCGGTATTTGTATTCTGTACTCCTCCGGAACATCTCGTTAACACTACATCATTGCCATCGCCACCGGCATAATTAATACTAAATGTATAACCTAAAACAGTGATAGCAGCACCTTGTGCAAACTGTCCTACTACAGCATCCGCCCCATCATTGTTAATTATGGTATAGCTGTCACCCAAAGCCGGGGTATAGCCCAATGTTAAATCCAATGTGGCACCTCCTAAAGAAACCGAACCATTTACAATAAACTGGTCGTAACCTGTACAAGCTGTGGTATTATCCGCTTCAATGTACATTACATCTCCACCATTCAGACTTACGTTGCCATTGATTGTGACACATGCCGGACTTGCACCCGGAGACAATGTAACTGTCTTAGCAGTAGCATCCACATTTCCTGTATAGGCACCGGCTTCAATATGCACTATATCGCCATTAGAAGCTGCACCAACACCTCGCTGAACATCAGGGGTTGTTGTTATATTTGGCAGATACGAATTGGGTGTCACGTAGCGATTAGTTGCTACCCATGTAACCAGCCCGTAGGAAGCATTGTCAATTTTATGAATGATCCTGTCCTCAATGTCATAATTATCTGAAGTGCCTGTGAATGTATTATTATTGGTTGCATCAACAGGTACGTAAGAACCAACACTACGAATATCTGTTATCTGATTGGCAGGAGCAACCACATAACTGGACAATCCTGCGAATTTAGAATTTTTTATTACTAAAGGAGTTGTCCCATATAATCCACTCAAGGATAAGGCTCCCTGAGATGCGCCGGTACCATTAAACTCGACACCGTCAAGCTCTACTCCTGCATTAAGATTACTAAATGTCCAGATTCCCATCAAGGCGCGTGGATGTTGCTGTGCACCGGAATAGTCATTTAATTGCATATTTTTAAATGTCATATTTCCGGCAGGCTCAGTACCTCCCAAATATTTACCATTGATACCAAAACCGATATAATATGGACTAGCCACTGCCGTATTTCCCATAGTAATTACTACATCGTCCACATCCAAATCTCCATTAAAGCCTAAGAAGAAAATGTCTCCATTACCTGCATCTAAATCTCCACTAGTATTATTATGATTAAAATCAACTTTGTTCAAAACAAAATCATCAAATTGATTTGAAAATCCAGAACCATTATCCACTCCATAAATTAACATCCCTGCTCTTCTGTTTTCAGAGATGACTGTTCTACCCGATCCACCAAGAATTTCCAAACCATGCACCTGAGTGTGGCGTGCAGAAATTCCATACTGATTATTGGTAATTAAACTATTGATAATCTTAACATCAGAAATAATATCTGTAGAAACCCCTGTAGCACTTACTCCCTTAAAATGAACTCCAGTGGTCTTTCCAAGACAATTTGCCACTGTAACGTTCTCCAAGGTAATATGTCCTAAAGGGTTATTATTAGAAGCATCAATTTCGATGCCTCCAATCCATGATATGGTGTTGGACGCATTAGTAGTGACATAAACGTCTTTTATAGTTGCTCTATCAGAGACACTTAAACCACCGGTTCTGATTTTTACTACAGGCACATTAAGTGTAGAACCTTGGATAACTGTATTGGTCGAAGGATTAGAACCAGATCCGGCACCAATGATTGTTAGTCGTTTATTGACGGTGATTTCTTCATTGTATGTACCCGCACTTACTGTAATAGTATGACCGGCCAGTGTCTGTGCATCATCTATTGCGGCTTGGATGGTACAGAAAGTTTTTAAAGTTGTGGTATTCGTTACTGTACCACCTGGACAGCTACAAGAATTTGGAACGGGCTGAAACCCAAATAAACCGCTATCATTATCTGTTCCAGTTGTCAATAATGGCATAAACGTCACCGGTCCACTTAAACTAGGTGCATCATACACCAAAGGTGTACTAATTGTAGCATACCAGTTACAAGTAGCATCTACCGATTTTGTCTGATCTCCTTGATGAAGTACAGCATAAGCTCCACTATGAACACCACCATCTAAAAAAGAATTGTCATGAACGTGAATCGTAGTTCCATCTATTGCTCCTGTTCCTCTTAACCGAATTGCCGTTACAGGATTAGCAGCATCATTATTATATTTAAATTCATTATTCTCAATAGTAACATTGCTTGAAACAGCAGTTCCCCATTCTCCTCCCCAAAGTTGAATTTGGGCAGAGCCAGGAGCTCCGGTATAATTTTCAAATATATTACTTGTAATAGACCCATTAACTATTCCACATTGAATTGCAGTATAGTTAATACCATGAAACCAATTGCTTGAAATTTGCAAATTTCCTGCCTGACCTATATTAATATTATTATTTTTAGTTCCAGCAACTCCATCAAATTCATTATGATCGATTATCCCTCCTGTTAATGCAGTAGAATTTGCCCAAAAGAAACTATTGGTTTTAGATTTAAACAGATTATACTGTAAAGTAACATTATTATAAGAACCATTCCCTCCTAAATAAATAGTATGATTGGTTCCATCATTAAATAGATTATAGTCAAAAAGCAAATTATCATTATTTCCAGCACTAGCGAATTGAATTTTACCCACTCCAGAAGCAGAAGTAGCATCAGTAATAATTGAATTGGTTAAATGGAATCCTTTTGCTGATTGTGTACTTAAAACATCTATAATTCTGCCCCCTGTCCCAATAAATTCGAATCCATCAAACTTAATATTATCAGCATTAAGTCTAAAGGTTATACCATTTCTATTAAATTGAGACTCTGCATTTCTAGTTCCAACTGTAGCACTGGGATGAGTACCTACTGCCGGATGAATACCAGCATTTGTCCCTTCAAATAACAATGTTTTAGAAATCACTAAAGCATTTGGATTATAACTCCCGGCATCCACCTTAATAATATCTCCATCAACAGCAGAAGTTACCGCTTTTGCAATTGTAAGGAAAGGTGCTGCAGCCGTTCCGGCATTAGCATCGTTTCCCACAGCAGAGGTATAAACATCACCCGTAAGTGAATTGTCGTTTACGTACCAGGTGGTCTGCCCTACCAGCTTCCCATTCCAGAATGACATCACTAACAATAAAAGAAAGCTTAATGTCTTCAGTCCCGAGATGCGAGAAGCAATAAAAGGAAATCGGAAAATAATTGGAAACTGTGATAAAGTGTTGTAAAAATGTGCCTTTTTCATTTGCAAGGGTTTTGTGTGTCGGATTATTGTAATGTTTTTATCAACTTGGGTTTTATATTAATTTACATATTCTTTGATTGTGGATTTCCAGAAATCGTTATTTCTAAAACATGTCTTATACTTTGTGGCATTAATTATTGTTTTCATCATTACTGAAAATGGTCGGTTTAATACCTTCCGACGGAATAGCCGGTAATGAACAATTATCAATGTCTAGATTACTTCCGCCCGACTTGATGCAATTACTCACTATAGTATTCTTGAAGCAATGTTCATCAAGTTGATTAGAATCAGTTATTGTCAGGTGTATCATATTTATATAGTAAACTATTAATGGTTTGTAACAAAAATGAATTATAGCACTTTCTTCATTTTGATACTTTTCTGTGTCTTTATATTGTAATCCCAGATTACTTAGTGTTTTTTTTATTGTAAGGTGGAATTATACCGTAAATTGCAATGCAAGTTAATTACACCCCTTTTAATATTAAACTAAATGTTAACAAGTGCCCTTATTTTGTTAACTATAACATTATTTTTGTTCAATTGGACAAAAATCACTACAATCCGCCATTAAATAATAATCTATCCTGAATTACCCGGCTATAACTTTATTTACGAGTGATCAATTAGCAATTCATCCTGAAATAATTGTATAATAAGCTATTTATCGTGTGTATAACAAATTTCCCAATTGACTTCATTATTTTACCCCTCTATCTCCCCTGAAGAGGGAGAACCAAATAATGAAGTCATTCCTTC
>CALFYH010000008.1 GCA_937952155.1 uncultured Saprospiraceae bacterium | reverse complement strand
CCGATACATTCCCTTAGCTTCCCAAGGGGCCGCAAAGGTAATGATGATTTTGAATACTGCAACCTTTTTTGAAAATTTTTTTTAAAAAATATTTGAAATTATATTTTTAATTCTCCTAGAGATTAAAATTATATTCTGTAAGTATTTAGTTTTCTACTATGCCTCCAAAATTTATAGTAATTTTTCATTTTAATATTTTATAATTTTAGAGCTTTACAGACAAAATGCAGAAAATAAATTTCCTAAACAAAAATAACTAAAGTATAAACTAATAAGGCTTGCAATGGTAATTTAATGAAATGATGGGTTCAAAACCATATGAATAAGATTGAGTATGTTTTTTTTAATATAAAGGGAAATAAAACTCAATTTCGAAAAAATACACTCATAATAATTGGTTAAACTTATCTGAACATTCTCGATATTGAACAAAATGTCTCAAATTTGCCTTTTTTATGATTGCTGTAACAGCCATAAGCCATTAAAAAATAAATCATTTAAAATGTCCATCAAAAAAATCGGTTTTACACTTTTTATATCTATTGTAAGTATATTTAACTTAATTAGCCAGTCAACAGGCAATTATGAACAAGTAAAAGCGCTAAATAATTATGTAAATTTTTCTAATGAATGTACACATGGCCTTCTGTTAGTGCACCGACTTTTGGATAAATTTAATAAAAATATCAATAAGTACGTAGATCTTCCTGACCAACAGATAAATTTCTACTCTAATAAAGATTTGCCACAGGATATATTTGAAGATCCTGAAAAGATGTTTTATGATATATCGCCTAATGCATGGCTGATTAAGATTGATGGTTCGAAAGGTAAACTACCTGCGGCGTTAGAATCTTCTTTAGGTAAATCAACTACAAATATGAAGCGTATAATAACATCAATAAATAATATACGATTTGAATTGGATGATCAAATAAAAGTATTAGACTTGACTAAAAGGGAAAATCTGAGTCTTGTATATGACAAATTAGAAGAAGGTGTAAAGTTGTATAAAGAATACTATAAGTTTCAACAAGAATTGGAAAAGGACATTGCTATACATTATAAAACCTTAAAATTCTCCAATAATGAAATCCAATTTCCAAAAGTTGTAAACGCTTTACAAAGGACATATGATACAAATAGAGCAGCACTTAACGCACTTTACTTTAAGGATGATGATAATTTTGGGGAACTTATCAAAAAAGAACAGTTAGCTTTAGCTTCATTGGATAGTATTCGTCTTACTGATTACAATAGTACAAGACTGATAAATAGTAAAGTACAAATGTGGTGGGCAAATATTCTGAAACAAGCAAAAAATTCTATTTTGGAGCAGAAGAGTTTTGCTGAATCAGAAAATATTCCTGAGGAATTTAAATTATACGATAAGTACTATTACTATTACAATTTTCCGATCATCGATAAATTTAACAGATATGGAATGGGTATCGTGTTCGAAATGAACAGGATTATGGATTATTTGGATATTCCGGTTTTGAAAAAATTTGAAATGCCACATTACTTTAAGGTCTTCTATCCTAAGCAGCTTGAAAAAACAGAATTTCTTGAAGCTTCAGACCCTATTGTAAAAGCACTTCCTAAAACCGTAAGAGGTCGAAATGTAGTTACAGCTACCAGATCTATCAAGGTGGATACATTTATAGTTGACTTCAAAATGTATGACCACAAGATTATAGATAAAGACTTGGTTTCATTGAGTTTTAATGGTGACTGGATTATTGAAAAATTTGAAATATCTGAAAAACCTTATGAATTCACTTTAAAACTAAATCAGGAAGGTAAAAATTTCTTACTACTACACGCTGATGACATGGGTAGGCAGCCACCTGCTACGATTGCTTTATCTTATATGTATCATGGTAAAAAAGAAACAATAATTCTAAACTCTGATACTGTGAAAAGTGAGGTTATTGAAATTGTTAAGAATTAGAAAATCATGTAAAGCTTGTCCGGAATACCAATATTATCCCAAAAACGATTAAAGCAATACCAGCAATTCTATTTATCAAGATGACGTGATGTCCTTCTATTTTATTTCTTATCAATTTGGCAAGGACGACTTTGAAAGTATCTGTGCATATAATAGTAAGTAAAATACTTCCAAATAGTAAAATGGTTTGAAAACCATTGATGTTTCTACCGATTACATTAGTGGACATCACGCCTATCCAAAATATAAAAGTGAATGGGTTAATAAAATTGACTAAAAAGCCCTTGGTAAAATATCCAAAATAAGTCTTAGACGAAATTGCAATTTCCTCATTCACCTCGATATTTGTCTTCAAGAATGTATAAAGACCAGTTGCAATAAGTATCAATCCACCACTCATTCCCATCCAAAAATGGAAGTTTGTATTGTGCACTACTTCATTTAACTGGTGAATAAATAAATATGCCGCTGATATAACCAAAAGATCACTAACCCAAACTCCTGTACCTACTGCAATGCCTGCTTTGAGACCATTTTGCATCCCTGTTTGTGTCAATGCCACAAATATAGGTCCAATAAGAATGGCCAATGTAAGTCCAAGAAGCAGACCTTCAGCTATAAATTGCATCTAATTTTTGCAGGCTTGATTATTCGTGGATTCCAGCAGATTTTTTCTCTCTGCGTACTAGTGCATTCTCTCTGGATTCAAAATACTCTTTTCTATTGCGAACCATATCGGATGCTGTATATATGGCTTGAAGCAAAGAGGATGGATCCGCCACATTATTACCAGCAATGTCGTATGCTGTACCGTGATCTGGTGATGTACGGATAAATGAAAGTCCTGCCGTAACATTGGTACCTGATCCAAAGGACAACGCTTTGAAAGGAATAAGTCCCTGATCATGATACATCGCTAGGACGGCGTCAGATTTTTTCCATAATCCATTTCCAAAAAATCCATCTGCTGGGAAAGGACCTGATACCATAAGACCTTGTTTTTTTGCTTCAACTATGGCAGGTCTGATGATTGATTCTTCTTCATTGCCCAGTAATCCATCGTCTGATGCATGTGGATTTAGTCCTAAAACACTGATGTGTGGTTTTTCGTAGCCAAAATCTTCAATCAAAGTCTTATTGAGAATTCTTATTTTTTCTAGAATTAATTCTTTGGTAATCGCCGAAGCAATTTCAGAAACTGCAATATGATTGGTCACCAAAGCCACCTTGAGCGAATCACTGGTGAGTAACATAAGGCTTTGGGATTTCCCATCAGATGATGTAAAATATTCGGTATGACCAGGAAAAGGAAATTTTGCCATTTGCATAGCTTGCTTATTGATTGGTGCTGTCACTATCGCATCTATATGTCCTTCTTTAATATCGGCCAATGCTTTATCCAAAGATAAATATGCATACTTGCCTCCATCAGCTGTAGCTTTACCTAAGGTAATATTGATATTTTCGTCCCAACAATTGACCAAATTTATTTTATTGTCAACAGCCTGCGCACCTGAAGTTACGGAATGAAATCCAATATTGCTCTCCTTGACGATGTTTTTGTGATAAGACAAAACTTTGTATGAGCCATAGATAACAGGCGTAAACATATTTAGCAATCTTAAATCAGAAAAAGCTTTAATGATGATTTCCGGGCCAATGCCATTAATATCTCCTATGGTGATTCCTATTTTCATTTCGAATAATTGCTGATTTTTAGTAACAGCGGTGCAAAGGTACATAAAAGAACGCAGTACAAAAACAGCATTGTGCATACTATTCAAAAATTGCAAATGGTAAAGTCATTTTGCATTTTATTATAATTGAGTATGGTCGTAATTCAAATTACCTTGTAGTCAAATTATTATTTGAATGAAGTGTATATTTTATATCCAATAAGTTGAATTATTCCATTTTATTATACTGTAAAAATACAATATTTAAACAATTATTTTAATTTTGTAGCATAATACCTATAGTATGAATAGTAGCCTAAGGAATTTAATAATTGTGGTCATAGCAATGATTGCCGGTGGACTTACCATCACTTGTGTAGAATATCTGATAGCGTCTATAGAATGGCAAAATGATCTGATGCGTCCCGGCAAGCTGGCACTTGTGGTGGTGGCACATGCTCTTGGAGCCCTTGTTTCAGGTATTGTCATAGGTAAATTTGCAAAATTAGATGCGTATTTTTATACTTTGATTGCCGGTATGATATGGACATTGGTGGGAATAGCACAAATCATTACGATCCCTCATCCGATTTGGTTTTCGATAGCAGATACTTGTGTTTATCTGCCGATGACGATATTGGGCGCTAAATTGGCATCAAAATTATCTTGATTATTCACATCAAAACAATATTTTTTATGAACAAGCATTGGATTATCGGCGCGATCGTAGGTGGATTGATCGTCTTTATTTGGCAATTTCTTTCATGGGCACTTGTAAATATTCACCAATCTAACCAAAGATATACACCCAATCAGGAGGCCATTCTATCATGTCTCCAAGCCAATATTACAGAAGATGGTAGCTATTATTTGCCCAATGTTCCACCAGGCACATCATCTGAAGATGCGCAAAAAGCCATGGAAGCATCATTCGGAAAACCTTGGGCTTTGGTCTCATACCACAAATCAAATGACGCATCTATGGGTATGAATATGTTTCGCGGATATACGGCAGATGTAGTAGCTGTCTTTTTACTTTGCTGGTTATTCAGTTTTATACCGAGCATTGACATCAAAAAAGCAATTACTGTATGTTTAATAGTAGGACTTACTGGATACCTAACCACAGAGTATTCTACCGCTATCTGGTTTAAATCAAATTCAATACCTGATCTGATCGATGCCATCATTCCTTGGACACTTTGTGGTGTATGGTTAGGATATTGGTTTAATCCAAATAGAAGGTAAACATTCCAATATCTAATTCATTTAACATCTAGGTTGGCCATCAGATTAATCGTAAATATTTTCAGTAAATGATGTTGCGAATGGAAGATTCCCGTGTAATTTGATTATTTTTGCCGTCTTTCAAATCATTTCTCGTGGAATACCAAATGATCAAAACAGAGCAAAAAGCGCTCGACATCAATCTAAATGATCCCATTTACGGCACATTTGCAGAAATAGGAGCTGGACAGGAAGTAGCCAGAAATTTTTTTCAAGCTGGAGCTGCTGCTGGTACAATTGCCAAAACCATGTCTGCATACGATAAAACATATTCTGATGCAATCTATGGCTTAGAGCCTTCCGGAAGATACGTCTCCGAATCTCGATTGTACAAGATGCTCGATCATGAATGGCACCTTATGGAAGAGCGACTGAAAGAAAGCAGACCAGACGCCACATTTTTTGTTTTTGCAGATACAGTGCAAGCCATAAATTATACTAGAACGATTAAGGGAAATGGATGGATGGGATTGAGATTCAGGCTTGTACCTGATGGCCCTGTGAATGATATGGTACTCCATGTCAAAATGCTGGATACCAACAATCGACTTCAACAAGAAGCTATCGGTATTTTGGGTGTGAATATGATTTATGCTTCATTCTACTACAATGACAATCCCGAAAAAATGGTCATGTCCTTGGTGGATAATATCAAAGATCGTGTATCCATAGACTTGCTCAGAATCAATGGCCAAAGTTTTAATTATTTTGACAATAGACTGGTTTCATTGTATTTGGTAAAACATAAGCTTACGTCGGTGGCTATGTTTGACATCAATAGTAGGAGTATTCATGCATCCGAATTCCTGTACCGTGAATCACTTATGGTCATCCGTGGAAACTTTCGTCCGCCGACCATCGTGACTCAAGATGTAATAGAATGCAGCTTCAATCAGTTTAAAGATGAGACAACATTGTCAGATGACAAACTCAATCTTATGATGGAGATGACCATGGATTATCTCAAAGGCGATGGTGAAGATATAGACGAAAAAGATTTTTTGGAAAGGGCAGACATGATCACGGCTCTTGGTCATAAAGTATTGCTCTCTGACTGTGCTAACCATGAAATGCTTATCAATTATCTTAGCGACTATAAAATATCCAATCTCGGTCTTGTGATAGGAGTGCGAGAGCTACAATCTATCATCACAGATAAATATGCCCAAAATCAAGATGGCCGACTATTGGTTGCCTTTGGGGAATTGTTTAGTCAGAATATTAGAATTTATACATATCCTTCACAAAATAAGGACACCAAAGAGATACTTACTGCCGAAAATATGACTGTACCCGAAGGTATAAAGTTTTTGTACCAATATCTACTCGATAGCAGACAGGTAGTAGCCGTCAAAAAGTTCAATAGCGACATTCTCCACATCTACCCGACCGACGTACTTATCGACATCCAGGAAAACAATGCAGGTTGGGAACAAAAAGTGCCAGAATCATTAGTCAAACTCATCAAAGAAAGGCAATTGTTTGGGTATCAGTAGTCAATAGGAATAAAAAAATACAAAGGAGCGCACAGTAACAGCCATGCGCTCCTTTTTTTAACCAACTATTTTATAATAAACTGGTACCCTTATATTATTTTATAATTTTACTTTTTGTGGATTACCAAAGAGTTTTACATTGATCACTTCGGGATCTGAAATAGAAAACTTATCTGTAACATGAAGCGAAGATCCAAATTCACTATTGCCATTCCACACAGCATTTTTGACTAGAAATTTGTCCGCTACCAATCTTGCATCATTTTCGCAGTGGATATCTAGATTGTTGCCCGATCCAGTCAATTTAAATGTTTGTTCGCCTTCTAGCGATATATCCAAATTTTTGATATTGCCCAAAAAATCTATCTCTGTTTCTCCCTCTCCGTCATATTCTCCTAGGCTAATCACTTTCAGATTTTCTTGATCAAAACCATCTATTTTTGCGGACTTTATACCATCAAAATGGATCATTTCCAAAACAGGTGTCTTAATATTGATCTTGATACCAGACAAATCATCATTGCCATTTGAACCGATATGAAGTGTTCCTGTGAGATTTTTTGTATCCAGTCTTTCGATAATGTCTCTATTTCCTTCTATGGAAACTGACGATTGGTCAGCCTTGGTGATTGAAATTTCGAAACCATCTTCAATGATGATCTTTGAAAAATTTTCATCAGCTATATTTTTCACAAAGTGATGCTTGTCATTCCAGGAATTCGATTGCAAGCCATTGGATGCCATTGTCCAAGGTAAATCTGCAGCACTATCATAGATTTGATCCCATGATAATACTGATGATGATCTAAGTCTTTCCTTGGAGTTTTCGTCAAATGATACAACCTTTCCTTCAGGAATATAGATGATATAATCAATTCTCTGATTTCTGTACTTTTCAGTTTTAGGGAAAGTAAGGTATTTGGATATCTGGATTTCATTGCCATTAACTATAATATCATTAGATGCTAAAAGTGCATTTTTTTGTGCAAGCTGAGAGTTTTGTCCCTTTGCAGAGATTATTTTTTCGATATGGACTTTGTTGTCTTTTGACTTCTCAATGGAAAAATTCACATCTCTAAATGCCCATTGATTGTCCTTTTCGGTAATAAAATCACCAATATGTATCCCAAAAGAATGATCCATATTTTCTTCTGGCATCTTGATTTTCAAATCAGGTGATGAAATATCGTAATCCATCATTTTTTTGGTTTCGTAATGCGATGAATACTCTTTTATAGTGGACATGGCCGCAAAACTTGATACAAATAATGACAAAAACCAAACTGTCCAAAATCCAGTTTTCACATGTCTATGGACTTTATACCTGAAAGCAAGACGCGCGATGTATAACATCAATCCTAGAATGGGTAGGCCAATGGTAAAATAAATGGATCCAATGCCTAATACACTCAAAAAAGATGATGATGGACCCATGGCATACATAATAGGTGATGCCATAGACAAGCCGATAAATGATGCCGCCCAAGTAACTCCAAGTATCGAAAGTATTACAATCGCTGCAAATATTACCAATGGCTTCAGTACCTTACTTAATCCCAAGACCAATCCACTTATCACACTTCCAAACATGTTGACTCCTGAAGCGATAAAGGACTTTGCTTCAAAACCGTTTTTTAACGACTCACTTTTTTTTTTACCGCCTATATCCTTGCTCCACTCATTAATTTTATCACCCAATTCAGTCAATTCCTCTTCTACAAGCTTTGCTATATTTTCTATAGTGGCTGGCTCGCCTCGCATAGCCAGCTTATCGCTGGAGCTACTAGCTACCGGCACCAAAGCCCATAGTACAAAATATGTAATGACGCCAGCACCTGTAAATAACAATATTGCAAATATCAATCTCACCCAAAGCGGATCTTCTATTCCGAAATAAGCTGCAATACCTGCACAAACACCAGCCACCTTTTGATCATCTGGATCTCTGAAAAGTCGCTTGCCTGTACCTAATCCGCTTGCAGACTTTTTGTTTTTGGTATTGAATTGATAAGGCTCATCGATAGGATCAGCTCCAAAATCTTCAGGCTTGCCCATGATCATGATGACCTCATCGATCTCCTTCATGCTTATGATAGAGCGACCGTTTAGGTGTTCTTGAAAAAGTTCTGCCATTCTGACTTCAATATCATAAATGATTTCATCACAACCATCAGATGCAGAAAAATGCCTACGAATGGTATTTAAGTAATTTTGAATATACTCATAAGCATCTTCATCTATTGCAAAGGGATATCCTCCCAGATTTATATTAAAGGTCTTATTCATTTTTTATTGGATTTTGAATTGTTTTGTGATTTAAGGACTGCATGATTGAGTTCGTCCCAGGTATCTCTGAGACCAGACAAAAATTCTCCGCCCTGAGCGGTGATCTGATAATACTTGCGTGGTGGACCCGATTTGGATTCCTTCCAGGTGTATCCCAGCAACTCAGCATCTTTGAGTCTGTTGAGCAAAGGATACAATGTGCCCTCTACCACTATGAGTTTTGACTCCTTGAGCTTATTGATGATATCTGTAGGATATGCCTCTTCTTGCTCGATGATAGACAAAACACATAGCTCTAATACACCTTTGCGCATTTGGGCTTTTGTATTTTCTATTTTAAATTCCATCTTATATATTATTTATGATGAATGATTGACGCTGCAAAGATATGACAAAAAACAGTACCATGCAATACATAGTACCATCTTTAGACAGGTACTATATACAAACGTAACGATTTTACCGACTAAAGTGATAAAATATATGGTGAATATGCTTCCGATGCTAACATTTTTGGAATTTCTTCGTTTAAGAGGTAAACATATCGCCTCATAATGAAAATATTAATGGTCTGTCTGGGCAATATCTGCCGATCTCCCATGGCTCAGGGTATCCTCGAAGACAAAATAAAAAAATACAAACTCAAAAATTGGGAAGTAGATTCCGCAGGTACGTCAGGATGGCATGATGGCGAAGCCCCAGACAATCGGGCTATCAATGCATCGAAGGCACATGATATAGATATTTCGCAACAAGTTTCAAGAAAATTGTCTAAAAAAGACTTTGATTATTATGACCTGATTTTGGCGATGGATTCATCCAATTATACAGAAATCAAGCGTCTTTGCCCTTCGAACGAATCTTGCGACAAGGTCCATCTCATGCTAAATTATCTACATCCAAACAGCAATATGGCAGTACCCGATCCATATTATGATGGTAAATTTGATGAAGTTTTCAAATTGCTAGACAATGGTATCGAATCTTTTATAAAGCAGACATTACAAAAAAGTCAGTCTAACTGAAGAGGAAGCTGATATCATCTTTGCTTAGGCTTTTGAAAAATGCAGTATCTTCTTGTACGATTTCTTTGGAGATTGAGAGTTTTTTCTCCTGAAGTGTGATGATTTTTTCTTCTACACTGTCTTTACAGATCATTTTATATGCAAAGATTTTATTTTTCTGCCCTATACGATGTGTACGGTCAATAGCTTGTTGCTCAACCGCTGGATTCCACCATGGATCTACAATATAAACATAGTCAGCCTCCGTCAGATTTAATCCTACACCACCAGCTTTCAATGAAATAAGAAAAACATTGATGTCAGCATCAGACTGAAAGATATCCACCTGCTCACGGCGTTGGGTAGCTGGTGTACTTCCATCAAGATAACAGTATTTGATCTTGTTTTCATTCATTTCTTCGCGGATGAGTGCAAGCATTTCTGTAAACTGTGAGAAAACCAACATCTTGTGATTCCCCATATTTTCTTGAATCTCTCTTACAAGCTCCTTGATTTTCACACCTTTAAATGGTTTGGTATCTTTATCCTTTACCAATCGTGGATCATCACATATTTGCCTCAAACGCAACAATCCTTCGAGGATATACACACCGGATTTTGCAATACCATCTGTCTCTATCTTTTGCATGAGCGCATGTCGGTAGTAATCTTTGTATTCGTCGTACAGTGTCTTCTGATTTTTATCCATCTGGCACCACAAGATCGTTTCGGTCTTTTCAGGAAGATCAGTAGCAACTTCGGCCTTGGTACGTCGCAACATGAATGGTTTGATAAGCTTTCGCAACATCATTCCAGCATCTTTATCCCCGTTTTTATCTATAGGATTTGCAAACTCTTGCCTAAAAAATTCTTTACCACCAAGCAACCCAGGATTCAAGAAATTGAATTGGGCAAAAATGTCAAAAGTATTGTTCTGTAAAGGCGTACCACTGAGGATAAACTTATTGCGTGCCTGTAATAATTGTACCGCTTTAGTAGAGATAGCATCAGGATTTTTGATAGCCTGACTTTCGTCCAAGATCACATATTCCCATTGAAACTTTACCAAAGTCTCTATATCATTTCTTACAATACCATAAGAAGAGATGATGATATCATAATCATTAAAATGCTCATCACTAAATGTCCTGCCTAAGCCATAAAAAATGTGATATTTCAATTCAGGTGCAAACTTCTTCAATTCGCTTTCCCAATTGTATATCAGCGAAGTAGGACAAATGATAAGGCTGGTAGGACCATTGTATTTATCTTTGATATACGATAGAAAGGTTATGGTCTGTAACGTTTTTCCCAATCCCATATCATCAGCCAAGCAGCCGCCCCAAGATATTTCGTCGAGGACTTGCATCCACTGATAACCA
Source organism: uncultured Saprospiraceae bacterium (assembly GCA_937952155.1). Taxonomy (GTDB): domain Bacteria; phylum Bacteroidota; class Bacteroidia; order Chitinophagales; family Saprospiraceae; genus OLB9. The sequence continues at coordinate 4,345 of CALFYH010000008.1, read as the reverse complement.
GTCTCTTGATATGGTCTAAGCTGCGCATTGATATTGGCAGGTATTGGCTGTGTTTTTACATCTTCTATATATAATAACTTACGCTTCTTTTCTTCGATTTCAGCGAGGATGTCTGCATCGTCTATCTGGTCAAAAAGCATTTCAACTATATTGAATTGCTTTTTACTAACCTTAAGTCCGTCTTTTTCGTCAATACCAAATTTGAATAGATTGCTATATTTTTTTATCCACTCTTCAGGCAACATACCGAAAGATCCATCACCCAAAACGACAAAGCTCTGGCCATTCATGATGGCTTTTCGGATATCTTTAAATCCCATCACCTGATCGCCCCATGAAGCTGACACCTTGATATCAAACCAATCAATGCCACTGCTAACCTTCATGTCCCATTTGGGTGTAGAGCCGTTATATTTAAATTTCTTCAGCTCATTAAACCCAATCATTTTTATGCCATCAGCCATCAATTGCTTAGAAAAATCTATAAACCAATGGTGCCGCATCACTTCATCGAATGGTAACGAAAAATATGCTTGATGCAATTGTAATCGAAACTGTGGATGTGTAGATCGGATATATTCCACAAAATCATCTTCTTCGGCCTTATTTCTTACTAGTAGTCTTTGCTCACCTTCTTCATTGAGATAGACATCTTTTGGATCATTCATCTCTATTTCGTGGTCATCATATCCAAATTTAGGTGCAATCATCAAAAACTTATCTTGGAACTCTTTGAGATAAATCAATGGCACCAAAGGTAACTCCTTAACCTTTAGAGCCAACTGATCTGGTATTGCTATACCATGATGGAGATAAAGTGGATGCAGGACTTCCTTCATCACACTGTCAGCATACTTCACTGAAAATAACAAAACACCTTTGGGTACAGATGTCAAGAAATGGACAAGCTCATTGTTATTATTGAGAAATAGTTGGTTTTTGTAATGGATTATTTTACCTCGATAGATATCCAATTCTTCGTCTTCTCCAATGACTATTTCTCCATCGGCATCTGTAAATGATATTTTTATAAAAATAAACTTCTCATCTTGGCCTACATTGATCATAGGATAAATGGGATCAGAAACCAGTTTTAGCGGCTCTAAGTTTGATTTTGCAAAATTATCACCTTCCGGAAGAAATTTTACATCTTCCCAAGTAGCCAATTCCTTCCAATGTTCTTCGAGTTTGTTGACAAAATATTTTAAATATAATTTTCTAGTTACGTCAAAATGTTGGGTAGTAAAAAGATTGTACGTTTGAGTATAATAACCTGCACCTATAAAATCTTTAAATACCAAAAAACTAAAATCCATGAGCACATGCAGTTGGTCATCCTCCATCACTGCCAAAATACTTTCGTTTTCTTCCTTTCCGATTAAGACTCTCGTATATTTATCTTCACCTTTTTTGCCAGGCTCTATTTTGAAAGCCTCGATTTTCAGTGGATTATTGGTATTATTATTATGAGAAAGCTGAAAAAAAACACCTATCCTGTGAGATTCAATTTTCCTTCTGAATATTTTTTTAGGCCCTTTATCTTTTATTATTGCATCATTTAGACCCACCAATCGAGATAGACTCACAAATTTCGGTGGTATAAAACTTATTGAAACTCTTCCTAAATAATCAGTTGAAAATCTAAAATCACGAGCTTCTTCATCTTCAATGGTGAGACCAAATTCTTCTAACAATCGATTTTTCTCTCGATCTTGATTGATAAATGGTAAAAACTGAGAATAACTTCCGACATCTGCCAAATAAAAAATACAATCTAAGGCATGAACGCAAATATTTTCATCCGCAGTCTCACCACATGTGCATTTGATCTCAATATCGTCGTGATCATTTACCTTAAATTGTATGGTTTCATGGACTCTTGATGATTTATAAGTCAACTTAAATCCGTCTTTATATACCGTACTTTTTACAAATGTTTTGCCTCTCCTAGTAGCGTACTTTAGCGCCGGTAATAAATTATACAACCGCACAAGACTGAAATCTCTTGCATTCTTGATGACAAATGGAATGTTGGAATTAGAAGTCGTAGTTTTGACAGGTGTTGATTTTGACGTTTTTTCAACTATTCCATTGATTTGCTCTTTGAGTTTCTCAAGTAAATCGGTTTTTCTTTGTTTTGCTTCGTCATGAGATTTCTTTTTATTTTCCAATGCTTCTTCTTGCAATTTTTTTAGATGCAACTCTTCATTTATCTGCCTTTCCATCGATGTGAGCACTTGTGCAATGTGGATACAGTTGGATTTTTTATTAAAATCTGAACATGTGCATTGAGGCTGTATTTGATTATTAATTTTCTTGATCATCACAGAAAATTGATTATTTTCATCCTCAATCAAGTAAGTCAGATAGTTTCCTAATATGCGTCTCGGTTTTATAGTCGAAAATTCTACATCTTGATATGGTAACAAAAAAGAATTAAATAGCATTTTGACCTGCTCCATCTCAAAATGGTCAGAAATTATGATATTTTGATATTCATTACCACTCATTAACCTATGCATTAGCGCAAAACCGCAAAACTGACAATTATATCAGAGACTTAATAACGTTTTGCAATTTATTTAATTCGTTTTGATTTAAAAAATGATAATTCGGTTTTTTTGAATGAAATTCAGCCAAATATTCCTGTTCAGTTTGTCCTGGTGTAGGAATGAAAATCGCTGGTAAATCGAGCTTTTCGATATCCATAATTGTAGTATATCCAGACCTAGCTATAAGAAGTTTCGATCTATTCAATGCGAACTCTATTTCTTTTGCACCCAATGTTCCGATGATCTCAAACTGGTTAGGAACATGTAATTTTTGAGAAATTTGTCCAGCACCAATGATTCGTATTTTGTAATCTGGCAAATGCTTTAATAGGTCAATAATTAATGTCTCAAAAATGGATTTTTGTGGCTCAGGACCGGAGAGTATTACCAAGATATCATAGATCTTTGGTATGGAAAGTTTTCTAATTCTCGTCTGTGGTCCAATATGGGTGTATTGCTTATCGCTAATGCTGGACATAGATGGACATAATGCTTCAAATCCACTATAGTCTGGTACAAAACAATGGTCGAATTTGCCGATAAAATATTGATGAATCCACGATCCTACTTTGCTAAAAATTGGGTTTTTATGGATTAAATTTACCTGATGTGTGAGATAATAGTTTCGCGTATTTTTATGCCTGAATCCCAATCTATTGTCCGAAATTATGACTGTAGCGGATGTCTTTTTCGCCAGATCACTGGCTGCTGATTTTTCTTGGATAATGGCTTTGGTGATATCAAATCCACCCAAAAGTATATTGGCAACTATATTGGGATACCGATACACTATATGATAGGAAGGCAGTCTATAGGCCTGTAAATCTGGAAATTCTTTTACAAGTAAGTCAAATGCTTCTCCATCAGATGCCAAAATAACTTCTTTGCATACGGTCTGGAGCCAATCTATAATGGGAATACACCTCGCCGCATGACCCAAACCCCAATTGAGGACGCCGACAATGACTACATCATCAGTCTGAAAAAATGATTCTAATGCTTCAATATGTCGTATATCACGAGCACTCATGATTAAACATTAAATACCATTCGCTCAGGTAAGTCTGATTTCATCATCCGTTTCGTCAAAAAACTTATATTCAAACAAGTGAAAATTAGGGTCATCACTCATGGAAATCCATTTCTTATATTTGGCAAACCACTTCATTTGCATACTTGGAAAACCATTTTTTAGATAAGCATAGATAAACTGATTTGTTCGGAGTTTTATCTTGGATTTCGGTCTCGAATTGATAATATAATCGATGTCACGCTGGATATTATCTATAATGAGGATAGAAGGATTGACCTTTCCTGATCCTTGACATGATGGACATACTTCGGTAGTATCGATATTGACTTCAGGTCTCGTACGTTGACGAGTGATCTGCATTAGCCCAAACTTACTTAGCGGCAATATCGTATGCTGCGCTCTGTCTCCTTCCATAAAATCACGCATCTTATTGAAGAGACTGGTTTTATTTTCAGGTGTACGCATATCGATAAAGTCCACGATAATCAGACCACCGATATCTCTTAGTCTAAGTTGTCTGGCTATTTCTTCTGCTGCTTCGAGATTGACAGATATAGCGGCTTCTTCTTGGTCTTTTCGCACCATTTTGGGCCCACTGTTCACATCTATGACGTGCATAGCTTCAGTATGCTCGATGACTATGTACGCACCACTACTCATGGTCGATGTTTTGCCAAAAGAAGCTTTGATCTGCCTATTGATATCATAATGGTCAAAAATATGCCTAGAGCCATTATAGAGTTGTAAAATCTTTACTTTA
>CALFYH010000007.1 GCA_937952155.1 uncultured Saprospiraceae bacterium | reverse complement strand
GTTTAAAAACTTATTTTATCCGACGATATCCCCTGATGTTACACAATCAATTGTAGCACTTTTAATTACAATAGGCCTTGGCGTTTTTATTGGTAAATTGAGATTAAAAAGAGTTTCATTAGGTGTCTCTGCTGTTATGTTTGTGGGTATTTTTATGGGACATCTTGGATATACTGTAAATGAAAACATTTCTGGATTTACGAGAGACTTAGGATTGATTTTATTTGTGTATGCAATTGATATTCAGGTAGGACCGTCATTTTTCTCATCATTCAAAAGAGAAGGAATAAGATTCAATCTTTTGAGTACCATGACGGTATTATTCGGTGGCTTGATCACTTTTGTACTTTATAAAATATTTAATCTCGAGATTGAGAATGCAGTAGGACTTATGTCTGGATCAGTAACCAATACTCCTGGACTTGGTGCAGCCAAAGCTAGCTTGCAAGAGATTCAATCACAATTTCCCGATAGAACATTTGCTGATCCAGCCATTGCTTATGCTATTACTTATCCTATTGGTGTATTAAGCGTCATAATCATGATAATCTTGACCAAATCCTTTCTTGGTGTAGATTTAGATGAAGAACGCATCGTTATTGACTCCGAAATCGAAAATGAACATGTCGGCCTTATTCGTAAAAAAATCAGAGTTATAAACCCAGCTATTGTAGGCAAAGCCATAGGTGACATTCTTATGGAAAACGGTCTTAATGACATTATTATATCTAGAATTAAACACACTTCAACTACTGAAGTTTTCACGCCACCGTTGAATACGAAACTAAAGGATCGTGACGTATTAATGGTTGTAGGTCAAAAGCCTGAAATCGAAAAATTTACACTACTAATTGGCAAAGAGTCTGAAGATCAGTTTATTGAATCCGAAAATGATATTGTAACCAAAACTATTTATGTCACCAGAAAATCTGCCACACATAAAAAGCTATCAGACTTGGATTTGCTCAATAAATTTGGACTCCGAGTTACAAGAGTATATAGGTCTGGCATGGAATTGCTTGCTGTACCATCATTAGAATTGTTTTATGGTGACAGAATTAGGGTAGTGGGTACTAAAAATGACATCGCCGCAGTAGAAAAAGTGATCGGTAATTCTCAAAAAAGATTACTGGAACCAGACTTCTTATCATTGTTTGGTGGAATGGTTATTGGCATTATAATTGGCTCCATTCCGATATTTATACCTTCATTACCTGTCCCTGTGAAATTGGGATTTGCAGCCGGACCACTTTTAGCAGCCTTGTTGATTAGTAGATTTGGCAAATTAGGTATCATTCATTCTTACATCAATAATGGCGCAATATTTTTTATGAAGGACTTAGGCATTAGCTTGTTTTTTGCCTCCGTAGGTTTACATGCAGGTACACATTTTTATGAAAATTTTATGGCATACAATGGTTGGCTTTGGGTGGTATATGGTTTGGCCATCTCTGTAATTCCCCTTATAATGATGGTAATTGTAGGTCGATTTTTTATGAAGATAAATTTTTATCAATTGGTAGGTCTCATGAGCGGAACAAATACAGATCCTGCGGCTCTTGCATTTAGTAATGGATATTTGGACTCGGATATTCCCACTCAAGCTTACGCAACAGTTTATCCTTTAGTTACTATCTTTAGAATTTTTGTAGCGCAAATGCTGATTTTGTTATGTGTTTAAAATAAATTTCTTGATTTTAAATCAAAAAAAATATGGAAGTTGTACTCAGACCTTGGCGACTATTGGATGCAGAAAAACTAGCACTTCTCGCTAATAACCCGAATATTGCTAAAAATCTAAGAGACAGTTTCCCAAATCCATATACAGTAGAGCATGCCAAACAATTTATTACAATGGCATTGTCAAAAGAGCCCCAAACGATATTTGCTATAGAATATGGCGGTAATTTAGTTGGTGGGATTGGATTGCATCCACAAAATGATATTTATAGAACTAATGCCGAATTGGGATATTGGATTGGTGAAAATTTTTGGGGAAAAGGAATTGTGGCTAAAGCAATAATGAAAATTCTAGCGATTGGGTTTTCATTACCTAATATTGAACGGATATTTGCCGTGCCATTTGGCAGTAATATTGGTTCTCAGCGTGTCTTAGAGAAAACAGGATTTACTTTGGAAGCAAAACTCAGTAAAACGCTTATAAAAAATGGTGTATATGAAGATGAATTAATTTATGCAATCAGAAAAGCATAACATTTTATGATTTTAGCAAATAATATTGAAAACGAAAATCACTAAAACCATACAGTCATATTTGAAACCAACCATAAGGCTGATTTTGATGGTAAATTATTTTTGTCGATGAATAAATTATCTTTTGCACCAAAATATCTACCATCAAACCTTAAAAGTGCTTGCTTTTTGATCTTTACATTAAGACAAAGGCCACCTGAAAATGCAGAGAATCCTGAAATATTGGGATTTATGGCACTAATTTGTACATTATTAGCATCAGAAAAATACTCCACTCGTCCTGATAATGACAATCTTTCGTTGAAGGAAAATCTACCAATGAAATTTGCCTGCCACCAATAATTATTTGTCAATTCGTTACCTTGTTTACGTTTTTGATTGCCTGCATACACACAAGAAGTGATTGAAAAAACACCATCAGGATTGTGTACCCAATACAAATCTGTAAAATATCGCATTCTGTTGTCTGGAGCGGATGATGAACTTTCATCTCCTATATAAGTATTCCAATTGATCAAATTTAGATTATCGGGTCTGTATTCCAATTGTGTACCTAAAGCTTTTCCAGAGTTATTGTCATGGATTTGCTGCCATCCATTTAATATATAAGTGTAAAATAGCAATTTTGAAGAAAGTGGCGTTGTAATTTTTATTCCTGAAAGATAGTAAGGAACATATTCAGGGGCAAGGCTTCTTGTGTACATCAAATGATCTTTACTGATTGCACTTTCATTCGTATATGGCGAGCCCAAAATACCCGCATCAACCCATATTTCTTTATTTTTGAAAACACGAAATCCAGCAGAAGCTTCCACAATATTGCGCAACGTTCCTTGTTCTGCCTGATAGTTGGCATTCATGTAAGTGCCCATTCCAGGTGCAAATCTGGCCCTAAAACTGTGATCTGAATATCGCATATCTAAATAAGCCAAATTGATGTTGAATTCATTAATCTGAGCGGATGATACAAAATAAGGCATGCTACTATTTACATTTGGCCCACCACCAAAATATGCATCGATATACCCACCAATTGATAACTGTCCTATCTTGACACCTCCAACTGTATCCATGAGGCCTGTATTGCTCACTTGGCCTTCAACCAAATTGAAAAAGAAAACACTTAAAGAAAAGAAAATAATTTTAATAGAATTCATGATAAACTAATTCAAAATTTTCAAAATTTATAATGGAAAATCGGTAATTATACTATTAATAAACTCGCTAAAGACTGCTGGTCTACTTACAATTGCAACCAACACACCAGCGATTGCTCCATAAAAATGCGCATCATGGTCGATATTCGTATTTTGATTCTTCGATGCCCATGTCGAATACCATAAGTATAGCACACCAAACACAATAGCTGGAACTGGAATGATGGCAAATAGGCCCAACATATTCCAAGGATGCAAAAGGATATAAATAAATAAGATACCTGAAACCGCTCCAGAAGCACCTACACTTGCAAAATAAGCATTGTCTTTGTGTTTAAAATAGGTAGGAATATCGCCCATTATTAAGATCAATAGGTATGTGACCAAAAATAAAATACTACCTCCAGTACTGCCAAAATGAAAAATCAAATAGTTCTCAACGATCCTACCAAATTCATGCAAGACAAACATATTTATAAACAAATGCATGAAATCACCATGAACAAATCCTGATGTAAGCCATCGATAATATTGTCCTTTTCTTTCTTCCACAAAAGGGTAGTGCTTCAATTCATTAAAGAGCGTTTCATTGTTAAAGCAAGCAATCGAAACAAGGCAAGAAATAATAACAATGATTAAAGTTATACTCATTATCTTCAGAAATATTTGTGTACAACAAAGGTATCCATTTTTTAAAACTTTTTATTCATTATGGTACTTTTCATTGCGCACTATAGTGAACGCTCTATAAATTTGTTCAGCTAAAAATAACCTGACCATTTGGTGCGAAAAGGTCATTTTCGAAAGAGAAATCTGATGATCTGCTCTTGCCCTTACCGTATTATGATGCCCAAAGGCGCCACCGATCAAGAAAATTACATTTTTATGGGCATTTACTTGAAGTTTTTCGATATAGCGGGCAAATTTCACTGAATCGTACATCTCGCCATGTTCATCCAGTAAAATCAGGAAATC
>CALFYH010000006.1 GCA_937952155.1 uncultured Saprospiraceae bacterium | reverse complement strand
CTCGATTATAACCATCCTATTGATTCAACTTTCAAATTATCTCTTGGTCTGAAATCAAGTATTGCCACAATAGATAATGGTTTATCTTTTACAAGGGCTGGCATAATATCACCAAATGAGTCAAATGACTTTTTATATAAAGAAAATATCAACGCAGCTTATATAAATGTCAACAAAACTATTGGTAAATTTGATTTAAGTGCTGGACTTAGAACAGAACAAACTGTTATAAATGGCAAAACCGATGAAGTAACAGTTCTTAGTAGAAATTATACACAATTTTTTCCAAGTGGAAGTGCTGTATATCGACTAAATGATCATATGGCAATCCAAAGTTCTTATGCCAAAAGAGTCAATAGACCTAATTTTAACCAACAAAATCCGTTTACCTATTTTATAGATTCATTAACTTACACAAGAGGAAATCCTACTTTAAAGCCAGAAATTGCTAATGTTTCAAAACTCACATTTACATATGACAATCAACCAGTTTTTGGAATTAGCTATAGTGTGACTGATAGCGTGATAGTAGATAATGCTCCAAAGTTAGAAGGTACAAGGACTTTTACAACAGCTGATAACTTAGCAAAACAATCCAGACTTGAATTACAACTGAACTTTCCAATAAAATTTGGTAAATATATTGATGGATTTGGTGGCAATCAATTGATTCGAAATGCATATGATGCTACATATCAAGATATAAAATACAATGCAAGCCGATGGCACTGGCTAGCTTATTGGTCTGTTAATGTTAAATTACCCAAAGACATAAAAGTAGAAATTGGTGGCTTCTACATGACAAAATTTTTAGAAGAGTTCTTAACAATTGACCCATTATGGGGATTAGACTTGGGTATATCAAAAAATTTCAATAACAATAAAGGAAGTATATCATTAAGCTACGACGATATATTTTATTCTCAAAATAGTCGTGCAATTATAGATTTTAACAATGTTAAAGTTGATTTTCGTCAGTTCCAATATTCAAGAAATCTAAAATTATCTTTCAGATACAACTTTGGAAATGAAAAGGTCAAGAATGCCCAAAACAGAACTAGTGCTTCTGAATCTGAATCATCACGTATAAAAGTAGATTAATCAGACATTAAAAAAAGGATAATGTAGATAATATTTGGTCGGGGCGGCAGTGCCTGTCAAGCTCCGCTTGAATGAGAGCTTGCGACCCTCACGGTCCAGCGTGATGCGCTAACCCAACATCAAGCCATCCAAATATCTTTTTATACCACGTTTTTTGATCTGTTTTTCCTTACTAATTGCAGCATTTTTGTCAGTGTATTCTTCAACATGTACCATCTTCCAATCTTTTGCGTTACTTGTAAATCCCCTATGATTACAAGATGTCTTGAAATTCGCTCTTCGATGTTCATAGATGTGTAACCAACGTAATATTTTCCCAATGTCTCGGAATGTAATATGTACACTTTATAGGTTTGATCTTCCATTTCGCCTTTATATTAAAAAAGAGGCTGTCTAAAAAGATAGCCTCTTTTTTATTAAGCTGCTCTGTGGATCGGGGTAATACAAATTTCCAAATATTTAAATTTAGATTGATTTCTTTGATTTTTATGGATTGGTAATTCTAATAGGTCTTTGTGTCCGCAAAAGATTAGAAATCGATGATTTCTTAAGACTTTTTGAGCTAATTTTCTAAGATTATGTCCAATTGACATTAGGCCAAATTCAATATTTACCTTATCCATCTTACTTAAGGTGAATCTTGAAAATTTATTGTTACTTTTTAGCTGACCAAATACGGCTTCTACTTCTATGGGCCTTTTGCTCCTGTGCATCAATCCCCTCTCTGAAGTTAGCTTTTCCCTTGCTTTGGCTCTATATTCATTGAGCTTATGATTAATTTCTATCTTTTTATTGCCAGCACTTTTATGGCACATTCCCCTTAATGGGCAGCCTTCGCACCTCCTAGCTTGATAATAGTCGACTTGAGATATAAAGCCATTCGTACTTTTTCTTTTGCCTTTACCGATATGCTCTAATTTTTGTCCCATTGGGCATACAAAAAAGTTTTCCGACTCATTGTAATATAAGTTTTGTACCAAAAATGGGTTCTGTTTTTGAGGGCGTTTTTGTTCTTTATGAAAGTAGTTGTATTTGACATAAGCATCTATTTGTTTTTGCTCCATCATCTCATAGTTTTCTTCACTTCCATATCCAGCGTCTGCGATGACTTCTTTACTTTGTTTACCATATTGTTGTTCAAAACCATCTAAATGAGTTTCTAAAGTAGTGGTGTCGCCTGCTGTTTGATGTATGCTATAGTGTGTGATGAATTGATCTTCTGTACTGATTTGTGTGTTATAAGCTGGTTTCAGCTGTCCATTTTGCATATGGTCATCCTTGAGTCTCATAAACACTGCGTCTTGATCTGTCTTACTGTAACTGTTTCTTTCACCCAATATTTCCAATTGGTTCTCGTACTTTTCTAATCGAGTAAGATGATCTTCTTCTAGTTGTTTAAGTTGTTTCTTGGTAGCTTTGTTACTATCCTTTAACTGTTCGTTTAACGCCGCTAACTTATTCTTAAGTTCGGTGCTGTTTATTGGCTTGGGTGTTTCGTCTCTCCCTAATTCTGACTGATCTTGTTTTATTTGTGACTCTATTTCATTGAGTACTGAGGTGATTTTTGTCTCTAACTTTGCTTTATTTTTTTCTACAGATCCTTTCCACACAAAAGTGTATCTATTGGCGGCCGATTCAATTTTTGTACCGTCTATGTATTGCACATCAAGACTTAAATACTTTAGTTCGTGCAAAAGCCTTACAACATCAGCAAATAGGGTTTGGATATGAGCCTTTAGTCTTTTACCCCGAAAATAATTTATAGTCCTATAATCTGGTATACTATTGCCCGATAGCCACATAAAGTGTATATTTTCTTGCAATGCTTTTTCTATTTTACGGCAAGAATAGACATTGGTTGTATAGGCATAAAACAATACTTTTATCATCATTCTTGGATGAAAACTTGTCGTACCACCTCCTTTATATTGCTTGAATATATGATCAATATCCAGCCTGTCAACTACTTCATTAATTAACCGCACTGGATGATTAATTGGTATCTTCTCAAAAATATCTTGAGGAAATAAGCTTGGAGAATTTAACGGGAGATGTTTAAATTGTATCTTTGCCATATTGTTTGTGTTGCACCCCAAAGATAAAAATCTTTAGGGAACAAACAAAAAATCCCCGACACTTTTGTATCGGGGATCCTTTTTTAACTGTTTGGGCTTTTTAGACAGCCTCATTATTTTGGAGAAAGATCAGTCTTTGCACTATATTAATCGTGGCGATATAAGAATTTCATTAAAAAAAGTTGCTTTGGCTTGTGAAGACTACAGAAAAGCTTTGGATTTTGGCAATAATGAAGCTGTTGACAGAATACGTGAAAATTGTAAGGGAAATTAATACTTCACAAGAATGGAAAGGAACTTTGTTCAAAATTCTTCTGTTTTAATCACTTAAAATAACGGCAATGAAATATATAATACTTATTTTGATTATGAGCTTTATTTCATTTGAAAGTACTGCCCAGTTGCACATATCAACAAATATGAGACGTGATGGTGTATTTAATGAAATAACCAAAGAATATGATTTAATTTCTGAATACAAAGAAGAACTTACTTTTTTTGAGTTTAATAAGGCCTTTACTATGTTTACACATACCACCCCAAATCTTACTTCTTCTTACAAAATAAAATCTTCAGCTTATAATAAGGAAAATGAAACATGGGAGTTTGAAATAATGAGTGATGTCGGTAATCATTATTATATGATAATCGATCAAAAGAAAAATAATATTAGATTTATTTATGACCGCGATAATTCAACTTTGTTTATTCAATACACAATAAAGAGATTATGGTCTGGCAAGGAAATGAATATAGATTATTGTGGTAGAGAGTTAACGGCACCAACTAATTTAAAATTACCCGCTGCTTGTGATTTGCTTTCTACAAATTATGTTCAAAAGATTTTTAGCACAAAAACTGAAGTAAGTGTAAAAGATGCATCATTAAAAGATCCATCTATGACCCAATCTTGTTTTTTTAAATGGGATGATATTAATACACCACACACTGGAATATTAGTGCAAGTAATGAAAAATCCCGTTTATAATCAATACCCAGAATTTATTTCAGATTTTGTTAAACTTAAGTTGCAAGACGGTGAGATTATTGAAGATGATGATAATGTAATTAAATATTTGCCTTTTTATTTTGGTGGTAAAGTTGGAGCCTACTCTTTTCAACGTGCAAGGTTCTATTGGACATGTGGTGGTAATTATTTATTTATGTTAGCTTTTAATGTATCTACATTAACAGAAGAAAATATGGTAGCTACAGCTAAAAATCTAATCTCCGAAATTAATGACAACTTTAATTCCAATCTAAAATAATTAATTGATTATGATAATGAGCTTAATATATATTAAAAATTAATTACATTTATTTTTTATCTTTTCATATGCATCTTTTAGTCCAAGTTCACCAGCTTTACTCCAGTCTAAACAAGCCCCTTCTTTATCACCTTGCATATTTTTTATTTCACCAAGCATATTGTAGGAATTTGCATCTTTAGGATCAAGCTCAATTGCTTTTCGGAAATCACCTATTGCACCTTTATAATCTTTAAGGTTATTTTTTGAAAGTCCAGGGTAATAAAAATATTCATTCTCTTTCGGGTTGATTTTTATTGCTGTTCCGTAATCCATCTTAGCCCAGTATAAGATAAAAATAAGTTCATTAGTTACAATTGAGAAATTTTGAATTATTGCAGATGTAAACCTGCCCACAGACTCTTCCACATATTTAGATACAAATTTTGGCAAAAGGAAATCATATAAGAAAGGTCTGCTTTTGATATTCTAAATAGCTTTTTAAAAGCATACATAAAGTGGAATGTGTCAAAATTTAAACCTTTCATACTAAATTTGTATTTATTCTAATCACATAATCAGAAAAAATGGAACAGGAGGTTAATCCCATCATTCCATCACCAATTCCATATCCGTGCGTCTGGTATCTGGATCTGCTGCTGTTATTTTTACTCTGATGGACTGGCCCATAAAAAATTCTTGACCAGAGATACGCGAAGTGGCTTTTAATCGACTGGTAGGCACGTAAAATAATTCGCCCATACTATCAAAGGTGACAAGGCCTTCGACTTTACTTTCGAGTAATTCTACAAAAATACCTTTTTCTATTATACCGGAGATGACACCATCAAACTCCTGACCTATGAAGGATGAAATGTATAAAGTTTGGAAATATTTCGTTGATTCTCTTTCGGCTTCGGAAGCTTTTTTCTCTTGGTCTGAGATGTGTTTTGCTTTTTGCTCTAGTAGCTCTTTGTCCTCTCGCGTTATTTCGGTGAGATTTTTGAACAATCCTCGATGTACCAGCACATCCGAATACCTTCTGATAGGTGATGTAAAGTGCGTGTAATATTCAAATCCAAGACCATAATGACCAATATTGTTGGTAGAATAGACAGCTTTTGCCATAGTGCGGATAGCCAATGGTTCAAGCAATTTGAGCGCCACATTCTCTTTTGCGGCTATCGCCAGCTGATTGAATGATTCTGTAATCTGTTCTGGCTTGTCCATCCTAAAATTAAATCCTAATTCGCGGGCAAAAAGCGCAAAATCCGCCAGTTTATCTGGATTAGGTAAGTCATGTATTCTATAGATAAATGGAATTTCTGGCTTCGATTTTTTGGCTATATAAGTTGCTACCATTTTATTGGCGAGAAGCATAAAGTCCTCTACCAACATGTGTGCATCTTTGCGCTCTCTGACATACATACCTTGAGGCATGCCTGTTTCATCCAAGATAAACTGGACTTCTTCTGAGTCGAAGCTGATGGAGCCTTCGGCATATCGCTCACTCCTTAATTTAAGTGCTACAGAATTAAGAATTAAAAGCTCTTTAGCAAAATCTCCGGTGCCAGTTTCTAATCTTTCTTGGGCTTCTTCATAAGTAAATCTCCTGTCTGAATGGATTATGGTTTTGCCGAACCATTCTTGGGTTATTTTTCGATCAGCATCAAAAACAAAAACGGCTGAAAACGTAAATTTATCTTCATTTGGGTTTAAAGAACAAAGGTCATTACTGAGCTTTTCGGGCAACATAGGACAAACCCGATCTACGAGATATACCGATGTTGATCGATTGAAAGCTTCTTTGTCCAAAGCCGTTCCTTCTTTGAGATAATGCGTGACATCTGCTATATGAACACCTATTTCTATCTGACCATCTGGTAAATTTTTTAAGGATATGGCATCATCAAAATCTTTTGCTGTAAGTGGATCTATAGTAAATGTCGTCACATCTCTGAAATCTCTTCGCAATTGCAGTTCTTCAGCAGTGACTTCTCCCTTCATGGTCTCTGCTTCTGCTAAGACTTCTTCAGAAAATTCAGGATCAAACCCATTCGAAAATAAAATGGCTTGCATATTCATTTCGATATCCGAAATATCTTCCAGGATTTTGATCACTTTGCCCCAAATTCCTTTATTTTGTCCTTTGCCCCATGAAATAATTTCTATCACTACACGATCACCATCTTTGCAATCCATGATGTCATTATGATGGAGAAGTACCTCAGGATATATCCTCGAATTATCAGGCGTCATGATTGCATAATTATTAAATATGCGGATATGTCCTATGACTCTGGTAAGCGCTCTTTTTTCTATGGATACTATTTTTCCTTCAGGCCTGCGTCTAGCTTTGCTATCTGTCACGGCTACCGTTACTTCATCCTTATGGAGTGCACCTTTTAGGTTTTTTGCATTGACGTAGATGTCTTCGACGCTTTCAGAATGGATAATATAAGCTGCGCCGCTTCTGGTCATATCTACAATACCGGTATATAACGTTTTGTCTTCAGTTCTGGCCTTTTTTTTGCGTTGTGTATCAGCCTGCTGTAGCCATTGATATCGGTCTTCTGACAATCGACTTACTTTTTTGTCGGCCACCAATTTGTGTAAAACCCGAATAATTGCACCATGTGGATTGGCACAATTAATTTTCCTCGAAACTTGTAAGGCATTAAACCTAGTGTTGGGATTCTTATAAAGTAGTCTTTCTATCTGATTGCTAAGGTCTGCATCCTTGAGTTGCCTTGGTTGTCTGCTCATTTTTGTTTTTCTAAATACTATAAACCAAAAGTAAGGCTTTATAGTTCTACTCGGTGAATGAAGGCTTACTTCTTAATGAAAAATTAATGTATTTTGATCGAGTATTGATATGTCACAGGTGATGCAGGCTGTTTGTCTAGTGATGTTTTTTGGCTGATGATTGTATATTGGATTTGTTGAGAAGGCGACGAAATATGTTGGTTTTCGGGATTTTGGCTTAGATGTGGCTGATTCAGCCTAAAGTGGATGCGAATACTCTTATGATAAGTTACTTTCAGTCCTCTTGGCGATTTTGGTACGATATATTGCAGTAGTTTCACTACCCGAATTGCTTCTTCATTGCATGCGTCATCTAGGCCGGCTATGATTTTGGTATCAATTACAAGCCCTTTGTGATTGATATCCATGCGAATATGGACATCACCTTCGATTTTATTTTTTTTAGATGATTCAGGATATTTGAGATTTTGACTTATGAATTCCTTCAATGCAGTATCTCCACCTTTATAATAGGCTTGTTTTAAAAAACTATCATCCTTCCGTTCCTTTTTCACTAGCAGATTACAATTTTTTTATGATGATATCTCCAGCCATTTCTTTTGGACGGTCTATTCCCATCAATGAAAGTATGCTTGGCGCAAGATCTCCTAATTTTCCATCTTTGACCGAAAAATTACTTTTATTTACATCATTTCCTGCAAAAATGATTGGAACAGGATTGGTTGTATGGGCAGTATTGGGACTTCCATCAGGATTCACCATAATGTCAGAATTACCGTGATCAGCAATAATTACGGCTTTATAATTGTATTTAAGCAGTGTTTGCATCAATCTACCCAGACATTGGTCCACTGTTTCGGTTGCTTTTACAGCAGCCGAAAAAACACCAGTATGTCCCACCATATCCGTATTGGCATAATTGAGACAGATAAAGTTGGGTGTATTTTTTTCTATATACTCTATTAGTTGGTCCGTGATTTCTACAGCACTCATTTCAGGTTTCAGGTCGTAAGTAGCTACCTTTGGTGATGGTACCATAATGCGATCTTCACCAACAAACTTATCTTCTGTACCACCATTAAAAAAGAAAGTAACATGCGGATATTTTTCGGTCTCAGCTATACGCAATTGGGTCAATCCCGCTTCACTTATTACCTGACCTAAGGTATTTTTAAGATTGTCTTTCTCGAAGACCACATGGATATTTTCAAAATTCTGATCGTAATTAGCAAATGTCACATAATATAGATTCAGTTTGTGCATATCGAATTCGGGAAAGTCTTTTTGCGTCAGTACTTCAGTAAGTTGACGTGGCCGATCGGTACGAAAGTTGTAAAAAATCACTACATCATTATCGTGGATATTCAGATTGTTTTTGTCAAGATGATTGTTATATATTGGTTGTAAAAACTCATCAGTGACACCTTCATCATAGCTTTGTTGCATGTCTGCGAGTATATCATCAGAAGCTTTTCCATTACCATGAACCAAAAGATCATAAGCCAATTTTACCCTTTCCCATCTGCGATCTCGGTCCATAGCATAATATCTACCAATGACCGTTGCTAGATGGATATTGCTATCTTTGATAATGGATAAAATTCGTGTTAGATAATCTTTCCCAGCTTTGGGATCTGTATCTCTACCATCCATAAAAGCGTGGATGAAGACTTCAATATCATCTTCGCCTTTCAATATTTCGCATAATCCGGTCAAATGATCGATATGAGAATGTACGCCACCATCAGATACCAAACCGAGGAGATGGATTCTTTTTGTATGAGATTTTGCGTGTTGAATAGCATCTAGAAATACTTGGTTTGTAAGCAATTCCTTTTCACGAAATGCCTTATTTATTCTGGCGAGTTCTTGGTAAACGACTCTTCCTGCTCCGATATTGATATGCCCTACCTCAGAATTGCCCATTTGACCTTCGGGAAGACCTACATTCTCACCAAAGGTTGTAAGACTTGCGTGAGGATATTGTGCTTTCAAATTGTCAATGACAGGTGTATTTGCAGCAGCGATGGCACTGACATTTTTATCATTATTTATTCCCCAGCCATCTAGGATGATAAGCGCTACATTATTCATTATCGATATATTTTTTGAAAATAAACAAACACAAAATATTGAACTACAATATGTTAAATATAAAAAAAGGATATTTAAAGATATTTTAACAACTTTGCTGAAACTTTTTTTATCCAATTTTTCGTTTCAAAGTAGTGTGCAAACTTAACACAATTAATTATTATTGCAATCAGATTTGATGCATAACTTAAAATAAGATAAATGAAACAATTAATGGCTGTTATTTTTTTGACTGTTGCAAGTCAACTTTTGGCTCAAAATGAAGCAGCATTTTTTACAGCTTTAAAGAGTGCTGATTATGTCACAATGGAATCATACCTAGAAGAGAATATTGACTTTTGTGTATTTGAAGATCAGCAGATTTTAAATAAAAAGGCAGCTTTATCCAAATTAAAGACTTTTTTGAGCAATTATAAGGTACTATCAGTAGAAGTCATTCATAAAGGAACTTCTAAGGACAAATCTTCGCAATATAAGGTAGCAAAGATTACCACATCTAAGGAAGTTTTCAGATTATTTGTATATGCATCGGGCGAAATAGGATCGAAAACAGTCAAAGAAATCAGGTTAGACAAATTCTAATTTTTTCTTGAAGTAAAGAAAAAGACCAATTGTTTGAGGCTTTCTCTAGCTTCGTTTTGTGGAAAAGATTCTAAAATTTCAATGGCTTCATTTTGGTAATTTCTCATCACCTTTTCAGCATATTCTAGGCCTCCAGTTTGTTTTACAAAAGCGATCACTTCCTTTACTCGGCCATCATTTTCGCTTTCATTTTTGATGTAGTTGATGATCTTGTTTTTTATGGTCCTATCCGTTTTGTTTAATGAATATATCAATGGCAAAGTCATCTTTTTTTCTTTGATATCGATTCCTCTCGGTTTGCCAATGTCATCATCATTATAATCGAATAAATCATCCTTGATTTGAAACGCTATACCAAGTTTCTCGCCGAATAACCACATTTTTTTGATCAAATCATCATCAGAAGTAGTAGAAGCTGCACCTGCCGAACAGGCGGCTGCAATCAAAGATGCGGTTTTTTGACGGATGATTTCATAATAAATAGACTCATCGATATCAAGTTTTCTAGCTTTTTCCATTTGAAGCAATTCGCCCTCAGCCATTTGTTGTACAGCGGTGGATACAGCTTGCAGATGAAAATAACTTTTGGTTTCAAGTGCCACCTGAAGGCCTTTAGTCAATAAAAAATCTCCTACGAGTACTGCTATTTTGTTTTTCCAAAGCGCATTAACCGAAAAAAATCCTCGGCGTTCATAGGCATTATCTACCACATCATCATGTACTAGCGAAGCCGTATGAGATAACTCTATGAGCGAGGCAGCGACATCAGTAGAAGGCGTGATGTTCCCACATACTTTGGCACATAAAAAAACTAAAATGGGTCTGACTTGCTTGCCTTTCTTTTGTACAATATAATATGTGATCTTGTCTAGCAAAGGCACATTGCTTTTCATTAATTCTTTGAAGTGTCTTTCAAACTCCTTTAGTTCTTTGCTGACTGGTTCTTTTATTTTATCTAATTCTGATGCCATGAATACCTGAGGCTGTGGTAAATTAAGGCACAAGATACGTCAATCTGGCGTTTAAATCTATCGAGAATCAAGTTTTTATTAGGTACAGATGTGCATTATTTTAATATGGGAATACTTTTGTTCTAATAATTGTACAAAAAGGAAATAATATTATATTTTTGCATGAGTTTTCAAGGTTTTTATGATTATTCATAAATTTCCGATTTAGGACAAAACAGCGTAGACTTGCTCGAAATTTTCAGAAGAAATTTATTTATCAACAGTATATTGTTGCTTCCCTACATTTTTATTGTAAGGATTGGGACGCTTATTCACCCAATAAAAATAGTAGCAGGTACTGATGACAATTTATTACAAAGACTTATTTTCAATAATATCTCTGATGCCTTGGTTCAAAATATCGTTGCAAATCTCTTGATATTTGTACACGTTCTGCTTATAAATTTTATATGTATTAAACACAAACTATCAAGGGAAATTACGCTGTTTTCTGGATTGTTTTATGTGCTGTTTGTAAGTCTTCTTCCAGATAATATGATGCTGTCTAATACACTGATTGCCAATACGTTCATCATAATTGCATTTAAAAATCTTCTAGAAACGTATAAAAATACTCAAGCTACTGCACAAATTTTTAATAGTGGTTTTATGATTGGAATGGCATCACTATTTTATTCTCCATATTTTGCTTATTTGATTTTTGGGATAGTGAGTTTATGGATGCTAAGATCGTTTAAACTGATTGAGAAATTGCAATTTTTTATTGGTTTAGGTATTCCATATTATTTATTATTTGTCTATCGATATTGGAATGATATTCCATTTATTGAGTTAGATTTTATAAAAAATATGTTTTTCAAGTGGCCGGCATTGAGGACAGACAGGTTGGTTGTATTCTATATTTCTATAGGTGTGCTGTTGGCGGCAGTATTATGGAGTTTTATAAATTATAGCACTTTTACTGCCAAAAAGTCGATACAGACACAGAAGAAAATTGACATCATCTATATTTTGTTGATTTTTAGTTTTGTTTCATTTGCAATATTTTCTACAGAACAAGTTATACATTTTCTGACATTGGCCCTGCCACTTTCTCTGTTGACCGGAATGGCTGCTAGCGATTCTAAAAGTAAGATATTCTATGAAATATTACATTTGTTTCTTCTTGGTTTGATATTTATTGGTCAGTTTCGGTTAATAAATTTTTAACATTGAACTAGGTAAGTCTTACATAATGGTATATAAAGGAGTTAAACATTTATTAAAGGTAACCAAAGTGACCCTGACTTATAGAAAATAGCCTTAATTTTGTGGCTTGATTTTTGGAATTATTATAAATGAATAATTTAAATATTTAAGTTAATTGTAATATGAAAATATTTTTGATCGCTTCGACAATGTTTTTTAGTATTTTTTCATTATTAAATGCACAGAGTAGTTCACCTGTAAAGTGGACTTTCCAATTAAACAAAATTTCTGAAACAGATTACGAAATCGAAGCTGTAGCAAATATGAATCCTTCTTGGGTCATATATTCACAATTTACAGATGACGCTGGCCCGATTCCTACTTATTTTGCTATTAACGGAAAACAAGTTAAGTTTGAAGAAAAGGGAAAACTTATCAAAGAGTTTGACGAAATGTTTGATGTTGAAGTTCTGAAATTCAAAGAAAAAGCTAGTTTTTTTTATAAAATCAAGAAAGATAATAATCCGACCATTGACGTAAGTGTAGAATACATGACGTGTGATGGACAGCGATGTTTGCCACCAGCTGAAATTTCAAGGAATTTAAAATTCTAAAAATAATCGACCTTCTAACCAAATACAGCCAAAGATGAAACATTTATTTATAATTTTTTCGATATTTATTGCCTTACTTCCTGTAAAGGCTCAAATACTCAATCCAGTAAAGTGGACTTATAAAATTGAGAAAATAGCTGGCAACGAATACAAATTGATATTTACTGCAAACGTTGAGAAAGGTTGGACTGTATATTCACAATTTACATCTGATGATGGCCCTGTACCAACATCTGTTAATTATGATCAAAAGGATGGCATCCAGTTGATTGGAAAAGCAACTGAGTCAGGTGCTAAAAAAGAAGGCATGGATTCATACTTTGGTGTCATTGTGATAAAATTTCTTTCGGATAAACCTTTTGTCATTGAGCAAAAGATCAAAGTCACAGATCCAAGCAAACCTATAGTAGGTTATGTAAACTTTATGGCGTGTGACAAAGAAAAATGTTTGCCTCCATCGGATGCAGAATTTACTTTCACGATACCAAAAACAGACGCTACCAGTACTAAAGAACCAACAACAAAACCAAATGAAGCGACTCAAGTTGTGCAAAAACCAGGTATTGTAGAAGAAACTCAAAATCAGCCTATTGTAACAACTGAGGCAAGTCAAGTAGGAGTACCTATTGACTCAAGTCAAGTAAATACTACTGTTCAGGATTTTGCAGTCGGTGCAATAATCAAGGGTGATCGTATAGATCAAAGAGTTCCTTCACTTGCTTCGACCTACGAGACGCCATTAAGTAATTGTGGTGGTACAGAAGAGAAAAAAGAAGGCCTTTTCTGGACATTCATTTTTGGATTATTGGGTGGATTTATAGCATTGTTGACACCATGTGTATTCCCGATGCTACCGATTACGGTGAGTTTTTTTACAAAAGATACCAAAAGAAAAGGTTGGGTCAATGGATTGATTTATGGTGTATCCATAATTGTGATTTATGTATTGATAGGTTTATTAATTACGATATTTGTAGGACCGGAAGCACTCAACAGATTATCTACCAATTGGATAGCTAATACCCTGTTTTTTATAATTTTTATTGCTTTTGCCTTTTCATTTTTTGGATATTATGAGATCACTTTACCGAGTAGCTGGAGTACAAAAAGTGACCGAATGGCCGATAAAGGTGGATTGATAGGCATATTTTTTATGGCTTTTACATTGGCATTGGTTTCTTTTTCGTGTACAGGTCCGATCATTGGTACCGCGATAGTACAAGCGGCAACCAAAGGTGAATACCTAGGGCCATTTTTAGTTATGCTTGGATTTTCAACAGGCTTAGCTTTGCCATTTGGATTGTTTGCAGCATTTCCAGCCTGGTTAAACTCATTGCCTAAATCTGGTAGTTGGATGAACTCGGTGAAGGTAATTCTTGGCTTTTTGGAATTGGCCCTTGCGTTTAAATTTCTTTCAGTTGCAGATATGACCAATGGTTGGGGATTTCTTAAATATGAACTATTTATGGGGATTTGGGTAGCTGTATTTATTGGAATGGCACTGTATCTCTTTGGGTTTATTAAATTTCCACATGATAGTCCTTTGAAAAAATTATCGCCAACGAGAATTGGCTTCGGTGCCTTGGTTATTGGTTTGGTTGTTTATCTATTGTCTGGATTTAGAGTAAATGAAAAGACAGGAGACTATAATGCACTTTCACTTATGAGTGGACTAGCGCCGCCAGCTCATTATAACTTTTTTATCAAACCACAGAGTGTAGATGCTCAAATTAAAGCCAAATACCCATCTTACTCAAAATGTGCTAACAACATCAATTGTTTTAAGGATTATTTTGAAGGTATGGCCTATGCAAAAGAAGTCAACAAACCTGTAATGCTTGATTTTACTGGTCATGGATGTGTCAATTGTCGTAAGACCGAAGAGCACATCTGGATTGACGATCGTATCCGTGGTATATTAAATGACTCCTTAGTTTTGATTTCTTTATATGTAGATGAAGACAAAAAGCTTTCTAATGTTTATATCTCCGAGCATAGTAATAAAAAACTCAGAAATGTGGGCAACAAATGGGCAGATTTTCAGATTGTCAATTTCCAACAAAATTCTCAACCTTTGTATGTAATGACGACCAATAATCAGGAAGTTATCAGTAAACCGAGACCATTTGTAGAAGGTATAGATGGCTATCTTGATTTTTTGATGTGTAGCCTCAAGGAAGCTAAAAAGTAACAAGTTATATGAAGCTCTTGTATAACGTAACTATAAAAGTAGAGTCAGATATTCATCAGGAGTGGTTGGAATGGATGAAAACCGTACATATTCCAGATGTGATGGCCACTAATTGTTTTGAAAGTTATAGATTAACTCGTATTCTAGGTGATGATGACGAGCATGGTGTTGGTTTTGCGATACAATATGTGGCGCCTGATGATGACACTTTTGATCGATATCAAACTAACTTTGCTAAAGCCCTCCAAAAGGAGCACGCCGATAAGTATCAAAACAAGTATGTAGCCTTTAGGACATTGATGCAAATCGAAGCCGAAGGTTAAATTTTTAGGCTTCTAAATGAAATGTACTAATACCTTTTTGTACACCATTCACTACAAGCGCAATAGTATGAAGACCAGTGTAATGTTTTCTGGTGCTAAGATCTGAAAATTTGTGGGTTTTCGTCATCACTTTAGTAGCTTTGGCTGCAATTTGGGACTCAGATATCTTGAAAATCTTTTTTGAAGTTTGACCTCTTTGTTTTACAAAATGAATAACATATTCCAACCTGAATTGTGCATCTTCAGTAGCGTCATTTTGCAAGCTGAAAGTCATTTTTATCTCGTCATCTAATTGGATTTTATCCTTATCTAAAACAAACTCTTGGATAGTACAAGGTGTTTCTGTCGATGTACCGAACAAAGATAATGCTTCTGAATGGCCGCTTTTCAACAGCGTTCTTGCACCGTGTTTCAGAATCCAATTTGTATTTTTTGAGGCATCTTTCCATTTTTTGATCAGATTTATCACTACTTCAGGATGATCTTTGGATATATCATTAAGATTATTGGCGACACTCTTGCGCACATATTCAGAATCATCTTCCATCATCAATTCTAGTACAGGAATGATAGGACTTGGATCCAATACAAATTGTTTCAATTGTAGGCCCCAAGGTAATCTAGGTCTGCAACCTTCAGAAGCATATCGTCTTACATGCGGATTCGTATGTCGAGCCCAAATTTTCATTTGATTCATCATTCGGTCGGGATGATGCACAAAAAACAATCTGCCTGCAAACTCAAAACTTGTAAAAGATGTTATTTTTTCTATTGCTGAAATTGAAGTCTCAATATCTTGCAATCCATGCAAGGGAATTATATCAATCAGGAATGTATAAATAAAGTTTTGATCTCCGACACCTTGAGACCTTAATGCACCTATAATATCAATAATGGTGGCAACTTTGTCTGTATATTTGATTGGCAGGATCTGATCAGTAACCTGAGTAAGATGTTTCATCCTTTGTTTTAATTCCATGGCTTCCCATTCGTCGGTATGAACAACTTTATCGAATGCATCTTCATCAAATGACGGAATGACTGTTGTTAATGCTGTGCAATATTGTTTAAAGAATGTATCACCATATAAGTTTTTTAGTAGATCGGCCATGAGATTATATTTTATATTTCAAATAAAAAGAGCAGGAATCTTGCAATATCCCTGCTCTTTTTTAACAATTACACCTAATTTATATAACAAAACTTAACTCAAATTCAAAATATTACATGACCATTTCAGCTTCAGTGACCAATTTGCGTAGGTTGATAAGCGCATATCGCATTCTACCTAATGAAGTATTGATACTGACTCTCGTCATTTGTGAAATCTCCTTAAAACTCATATCCGCATAGTGTCTGAGTATAACCACTTCTCGCTGTTCGTCAGGAAGCTGATCTACAAGATGGCGAAGTTTGGAGTGTATTTGGCTTTTGATGATGGAATTTTCCATGTGGTCATCCTTGCATTCTAGAATATTAAAAATATCAAACGTTTCGGTGTTTGAAATTTTTGTCATTCGTTTTGCTCTACGGAAGTGATCGACACACATATTATACGCAATTCTCATAGCCCATTGAAGGAATTTACCTTCGTTGTTATATTTTTCTTTGCGTAAAGTATCGATGATTTTGATAAAGACTTCCTGAAAGATATCTTCTGCCAATTCGGTATCTTTGACAAATAGATAAATTGATGTATATATTTTGTCTTTATGTCTCTTTAAGAGGACTTCGAAAGCTGTGGAATTACCATTGAGATAAAGGGAGATCAATTCCTGATCGTTTAACATCTTAAGTTGCATACCTACACAAGTATTTAAAGATTAAATAAATTTTCTTATTTTAAAGTGTAGATGTGTATGCTATAGAAGAATATTTTAATTGATGATGTTAAATAAATTTTGAAAAATATAAACACAAAGATAAGTATGTTTTTGGAATTGTCAAGAGGTAAGTAAAAAAAATCCACAAAATTGGATAAAAATTTTTTAGAGGACATATATTTTATACATTTGCATTGACATTAGCCGAAGTGGTGAAATTGGTAGACACGCACGTTTCAGAGGCGTGTGACGCAAGTCATGCGGGTTCAAGTCCCGCTTTCGGCACTCTGCAGCCCTTGATAGAAAAATAAGTTCAGGGCTGATTTTCGATGTAATTTATTAGAGTTTTACTTTTTGAAGTATGATTGTAAGATTTTGATAATAAAAAATAATCAAATATGAAGCTTGTATCTTGGAATATCAATGGAATACGTGCTGTAGTAGGTCGCACATTTTTGCAACAATTTGCCGATATAGACGCAGATATCTTTTGCTTGCAAGAGACGAAGGCCCAAGATGACCAAGTAGCTGAAGCCCTTGCATCGTTAAAGGATTATCATATATATAGCAATTCGGCGGACAAAAAAGGATACTCAGGTGTAGCCATTATTTCCAAAAAAGCACCATTGTCTGTGACTCGTAATATCAATATACCCGATCATGATATGGAAGGCAGAGTTATTGCAGCAGAATTTGACGATTTTATTTTGGTCAATGTATATGTTCCCAATAGCGGAGAAGGACTCAAGAGACT
This sequence comes from uncultured Saprospiraceae bacterium, assembly GCA_937952155.1. Lineage (GTDB taxonomy): Bacteria > Bacteroidota > Bacteroidia > Chitinophagales > Saprospiraceae > OLB9. The sequence goes on along the minus strand of CALFYH010000006.1, from coordinate 7,838 downwards.
AGAATATAGAGCAGAATGGGATGCTGCGTTTACTTCTTATCTTGAATCGCTCAAACAACGCAAAAATGTAATCGTCACTGGAGATTTTAATGTGGCCCATCAAGCGATAGACCTTGCAAGACCTAAGGAGAATTACAATAAGACATCAGGATATACGCAAGTAGAAATAGATGGGATGACCCAGCTTTTGGATAAAGGATTTTTTGATTCATTTAGAGAATTGTATCCACAAAAGGTACAATACTCTTTTTGGAGTGTGAGATTTGGGGCAAGGGCAAAAAATCTCGGATGGCGTATAGATTATTTTTTGGTGGATGAACGTATGAAAGGACAAATAAATGATGCTGAAATCCTAGACCAAGAATTAGGCTCTGACCACTGTCCGATTGTTTTGACATTAAAATAAAATTTTGTTAACACGGAGATAAGCTGTTACATTTTATCTAAAGTAAAGTCTTTAAAATATAAAACGTATTATTAACACAAATTAAATAAACGAACATGAACAAGTCACTAATTTTAGGAATTTTTAGTTTTCTTTTAGTTTTTGGAACTTCTCAATTAAATGCGCAAAAAACAAAAGAGCTAGAGAAACAAGAGAAAATGGCCGACAAGGAGGCAAAAAAAGCGGAAAAGGATCTAGAAAAAGCTGAAAAGGATGCCGAAAAAGCAGAAAGAGATGCTGAAAAAGCAGAAGCTGAGTACGAAAAAGGTACTAATCCTAAAGCAAGAGCCAATAGAGAAAAGGCCATGAAGAATAAAGAAAAGGCTATGAAGAATAAAGAGCGTGCCATGAAAAACAGAGAGAAAGCCGAAATGAAAAGAGAAAAGGCCAAATCTAAAAAAGATAAACATAAAGAAAAAATGGAGACCGAAATAATGGAAGAAGAAGGCAGCAATTAAAATATATTGTAGCAATGAGCAAAAAAGACGCCGTATCTAAGTAAGATATTGGCGTCTTTTTATTTGTAAAAGGTTATACACCTAACAGAAATAATTGCAATTGATGCAAATAAAATAGATAAAAATTGTCAACTTTGCGGCCTTATGCATGAAGTAGGCCATTCTTATCTTGATGAATTAAATGATATACAACGTCAGGCGGCATTGTGTATCGAAGGTCCTGTAATGGTTATCGCTGGTCCTGGTTCCGGCAAAACTAGGGTATTAACCTATCGTATCGCTCATATGATACATTCTGGTATTAATCCCGGCAATATCATGGCGCTTACCTTTACCAACAAAGCGGCGAGAGAGATGAAGGATCGTATCGAAAGGGTAGTAGGCACCAAAGCAAATAGAGTTTGGGCTGGTACGTTTCACTCACTTTTTGCCCGAATATTGCGAGTAGAAGCGCATAGGATCGGATATCCCAATGATTTTACGATTTATGATACCGATGATACCAAAAGTGTGGTGTCTGAGATCATTACACAAATGAATCTTGATAAAAAAGTGTATGCACCTGGAGTTGTAAGGTCACGAATATCAGCGGCAAAAAGCAATTTGATCACGCCGAAATTGTACGTAGCAAACGATGAATTGATGGCATATGATCGCATGAACAGAAGGCCGCTTATTCATGCTATTTATGAAAAATATGCTGCACGATGTCTCAGAGCTGGTGCGATGGATTTTGATGATCTTCTTTTGCAGATGTTTAAGTTATTGTATCAAAATCCTGATGGAATCCGAGAGAAATATCAGCGGCAGTTTCAGTATTTGATGGTCGATGAGTTTCAAGATACCAATTATCTGCAATACGAGATACTGAAGTTATTTACAGTATATAACGGTAGTAAAAACAATCTTTGCATTGTAGGCGATGATGCACAAAGTATATATTCCTTTCGAGGTGCTACGATTGAAAATATCTTGCAGTTTGAGAATGATTTTCCAGAATTGAAGACATTTAAATTGGAGCAAAATTATCGATCCACACAATTTATAGTGGAAGCTGCCAATGAAGTAATCAATCACAACAAGCGACAGATCCAGAAAAAAATATGGACTGATCGGGTAGAAGGCAACAAGATCAAAGTCATCAAGACAATGACCGAAACCGAAGAAGGCAAAAGAGTTGCTGATACCATTATAGAGCAGAAAAATAGGTATAATCTCGCAAATCGGGAGTTTGCCATTCTATATCGTACCAACGGTCAGTCGAGGGTTTTTGAAGAGCAATTGCGAAGATACAATATAGCATATCGTGTATATGGCGGACTTTCATTTTATTCCCGTAAGGAAATTAAGGACTTGATTGCATATATGCGCCTTACGATCAATGATAAAGATGATGAAGCCCTAAAGAGAGTCATAAATTATCCACGACGTGGCATCGGAGATAGTAGCATCGATCAGATTTCTCAGTTGGCCAATGATAATGATTTGAGCATGTGGGAAGTACTTACAAAAATCGAATTTAATAATCGATCACGCAAGAGTATCGGTGAATTTGTAGAATTGATCAGGGCTTTTAAGGCAAAAGCAGTCAAATCTAATGCTTATGAAATTGCTGATTATATAGCGAGACATAGTGGAATTCTAACTTTGCTCAAAGAGGATAAATCACCTGAAGGATTAGGTAGAATCGAAAACATTACATCATTATTGGATGGTATTCAGGAGTTTGTGCAGGACGATGAGCTCGAGATAGGCGAAGAAGGCTCTTTGGATAGGAGTTTGTCAGCATATTTACAGACTATTTCATTGATGACGGATGCGGATGAGAAAGAAGAAAATACGGACAATGTCACATTGATGTCGGTACACTCAGCCAAAGGATTGGAATTCAGGTCTGTTTTTGTTGTAGGGCTTGAAGAAAACCTGTTTCCGAGTTATATGGCGCTCAGTGAGAGCAATAATGTAGATGAAGAAAGGCGTTTGTTTTACGTGGCGATAACCAGAGCGGAAGAATTGCTTTGCCTGACATTTGCCAATAGCCGATACCAATATGGACAGATGCGATATAATGATCCAAGTAGATTTTTGGAAGAGATTTCCGAAAAAAACCTGGATTCCATCATTTCTATCACGAAAAAACCTGAATTTCCTGAACCTAAAATCTTGGGGAATTTCCGCCCGTTGGGAAGCAGAAAACCCGCAATCTCGGTCAACCCAGATGACTTTGTCGCAGCAAATCCTTCGGACATAAAAGCAGGAATGGAAGTCATCCATTTGAAGTTTGGGCAAGGAAAAGTGATGAGTGTGGATGATAGATTGGTTGCAACAATTGTCTTTGAAGGATTGGACGATACGCCCGAAAAACGTATAATGCTACAATTTGCGAAGCTCCAGATCGTGGTGTAGATTACCTATGGTGCTAAATTCCTATTGAAAGCATAAAGCAAATCTTGTCAAATTTGTTAATTTTACAGCAAATTTGGTATGGATATGAGATTTACAAACAAATGGATTTTTTTTACACTGCTGATGATAGGTCCGATTCTCCTGTTTTCGCAGATACCTTTATATGACATGAACTTGCAATTGGACACAACGAAAAACACGCTTTCCGTTGATATAAAATTGGATATCAGTACTATAGAATCACTGCCGAAAGATACGATTTGGTTTCATCTTCCGTTTAATTCATTCAATAAATATAGCCCTTTTGCAGCTGAACAACTTAAAGCTGAGTCACCTTATTTTCATTTCCGTAGAGAATCAGAATATTGCAGTATGTCAGGGCTATTTATTCAAAAAAACAATATCAATCAAGCTTATTTTTTTAAAGATGAAGGACAGGAATTTGTAGGCATTTTGGCTGAAAAAGCGGAAATAATCAACTTTAGCTATATAATTTATTTACCAAAATTGATTGATGGGCTTGGATATTCAAATGGAAATTATTTTTTACACAATTTTTATCCGCAATTACTTCCTTATGATGGTCAGTGGCATTTTAGTCCAAACAAACAGTATATTCATCCTACATACCGAAGTGCAGATATTGGAGCCAGAATCAATGATATAAAAAGTGAAATATTTACAGTTGGAATTCCCAGATGTATAGGTAATGAATTGATGATCGATGCATATAACGTCAAAGATTTTGCTATAGTAATGATCAAAAATAGCAAATATATACAAAGAAGTATATTTCCATCAAACAACAATAAAGTACTATTGTCAATGGTTTTTTTGGATAATTATGATGAAAAAAAGTGGCCGATTACAAAGGACGATGTACAATTTATAATAGATAAATTTACTAAGATTTTTGGTACATATCCGCATCCTACAATTAATGTTTATTTTAATAATAAATCATGTGAGTCTTGTTTTCTCGCCAGTGGTATGAGACAAATTTTGGCTGAGCAAGGTGATAGATTAGATTTGATGGTTTTTTTGGTTGGAATTTTATCTGAAGTTTGGGCGGAAGGGATTATGGATGTAAAACCTGAGGAATATTGGATGTTTAATGGTTTATCGAGCTATTATTCAACCAGAATAAATTATGAAATTATACCTGATTCTTTAAAAGACAATACAACAGAATTTAAAATCCCTGAAAATAGTGTCCTTTATGAAGAGTTAAAAAAGGGAAAGTTAACGCCATTAAAAACTTCTGTTGATCAGCTGGATGCAAGACAACAATACGTGAATACAAACTACAAGTCAAATGCTTTTTACCAATATATTGAGGCGCTGGTAGGTAAGGAAACACTCGATAAAGCAGTGCACTCTTTTTTAGAAAATCATCAGAAATTTACATATACTAGTTTTGTTAAAAAACTGGAGGACATCAGTAATAAATCGTTGCGAACGTCTTTAGATACTTACATCAATGCTGTTGGAAATACAGACTATGCTATAGAAGAAGTAGAGCGTAAAAATAATGCATTCAAAATAAACATGCTCAATAACGATTCAATAAGCCTTCCAATCAATATTTCATTTGTAAAAAGAGATGGTAGTTCAGAATCAATTGTCATCCCAGGTTTTAAAGGAGAGAAGAGTATAGTTACAGAAGTTAAAGATATTGATAATATTTACGTTATAACGTTAGACAAAGAAGGCGTTTTACCAGAAAAGGATCGTAATAACAATCACTTTTTCCCAAATGGCAGTAAAAAAAGCCGACCTTTCAGACTAAAAAGCATATTTGCGGAAGAAAATTCAAAGTACAAAAAACTCCTCATGCAGCTGTATCCGGCGTACAATAACCTAGATGGATGGATGGCAGGATCAGTTTTTACCAATAGTAACTTTAATATTTTTAATGATTTTAGCTTTGTAGTAGCGCCGATGTATTCTTTTAGAAATAAAGAATTGTATGGTCAGGCTTGGGCAAATTACAACCATCATCTAAGTAGTGAGACTTTTGATTTATTGACATTGAGATGTGGTATCAAGACATTTAGCAGAGATTATGATAAGAAATTTGATTACACAGAGCGGTACATAAGGATAGATCCAACTATCAAATTGAGATTCAAAAATAAATTAGTTAACGGGACTACCGCGTCACTTTGGTACAAAATGACCTTATTGGATGAAGAGTTAGGAGATGATTCGGATGGACTTGTAAAAATCTCTCATATAAATTCAATGATCCATAGGCTGGGTTACGATTATAAAAAGTATAGTGAATTATCTACTTCAGGACTGAATTTTATAGCAGAACAACAATCATTTGATGGTGGAAATTATTTAAAACTGACAGCAATGGCTACTCAAAGATGGATGTACAGACCAAATAAGAATTTTTACTTTAGGGTTTTTACATCTGGTTTCTTAACAAACACAAACAAAGACGTTCTTGGACGGACAATAGGCAGTATTGCACTGATCTATGATGGTGTTAGTGATTATACTTATGATGAATACTTCTTCTCAAGACAGAACCAAAATTTGTTGTATGATGACCAAGTAAGCCTAGTGAATGGTGGTGGATTTAAGACACCAGTGGGATCACAATTCAGCATTGGCACATCCAATAATTTTGCGGCTGCGTTAAATACAAGTATAGATCTACCATTTAGGCAATCATGGTTTCCGATCAGAGCCTACTTTGATATAGGAACTGCAAGTGTAAAAGAAGGCGATAAGTTTGTAAACAGATGGATGTATAATGGTGGTTTGTCATTAAATTTTGATGATATTTTTGCGATCCATTGTCCATTGATTTATTCAAAAGATTTGGGCAATATCTATAAAGAAGTACATAAGTCATTTTTTTCAAGACTTAGTTTTTCAGTCAATTTAAACAGAGTAAACCTTTGGGAAGAAGAAGATCCCGATTTAGATTAAAGATGTAATATATGGTAATAGGAATAGTAGGCGCAGGTGCAATGGGCGCAGGTATTGCCCAAGTAGCTGCCATGGCAGGCAATGAAGTAAGGCTTTTCGATACAAGTAGTGAAGCAAAAAACAATGCTTTGCTAAAAATAACGGAAAGTATCAATAAGCTTGTAGCAAAAGGACAGGTTTCTGCAGCAGAAGGCGTGGCAATCACAGGTCGAATTTATCTTTGCGAAAAGCTAGAAACATTTGCCGATTGTGATATGATGATAGAAGCCATTATCGAAGATTTAAGTATCAAAAAGACGTTATTTATCAATTTAGAAAGTGTTGTTTCTACCGATTGTATTTTGGCAACCAATACATCATCTCTGTCTGTCACTTCGATCGCATCATCGCTAAATCAACCGGATAGATGTATAGGTATTCATTTTTTCAATCCACCGGTACTTATGAAACTCGTGGAAGTAGTGCCTGCCATCCAAACAAACGGCGACATCACAAATCAGGTTAAAAAAATGATCGAATCTTGGGGAAAAATCGTGGTTTTGGCCAAAGATACACCAGGATTTATTGTCAATAAAGTGGCACGACCATTCTATAGCGAAGCCATACGTGTCTTAGAAGAAGGAATCGCCAATGTGGTTACTATCGATCAGGCTATGACCGAAAACGGATTCAAAATGGGACCATTTACCTTGATGGATTTTATCGGACATGATGTTAACTATCGAGTGACAGAGTCTGTGTGGAAGTCATTTTTTTATGATAGTAAATATCGACCTTCTTTTACGCAATTGAGACTTTTAGAAGCTGGTTACCTTGGCAAAAAAAGTGGAAAAGGCTTTTATGACTATACCATTGAAAATACCATAAAGCCAGTAGAAGACACCAGTTTGAAAAATTCAGTCTTTCTACGTATAATTTCTATGCTTATCAATGAAGCCGCAGATACTGTATGGCAACAAATATGTAGCAAGGACGACGTTGAGCTGGCGATGAAACTTGGGGTAAATTACCCGAAAGGACTTCTAGAATGGGGAAGCGAACTTGGGTATCAAAAAATTGTTGATCATTTGGACGATTTACATCAAACGTATGGCGAAGAGCGATATAGAGTTTGTCGATATTTACGAAATTTAGCATAATTTTAAAACTTTCTTTCGCACATTTCTTCCAATTTTGTGTTTTAATAATTGTAAAACATAGAAAATGAAATTTGGAAATATATTAATTGGGTTTTTGTTAGTAGGCATAGGTGTCTTTTTGGGTAATAAGTATTTTAGTCCAAAAACGATTGACATTTCAACCGAAGAATTAGAAAATACGCCTAAGAGTCAAGAAGAAACTTCACATCGTAGAGCAATTGATTCGGTCACTTATCTGACGAATAGTGAACAAGCGACAATTGACTTATTTGAAAAATCAGCGCCATCGGTTTGCTTTATTACGACCTTAAATCAGCAAAGAGATTATTGGTCACGAAATATAACTGAGATACCTGCTGGTTCTGGTTCTGGTTTTATTTGGGATACTGAAGGCCATATAATCACCAATTTTCACGTTATACAGAATGCATCAAAATTCAAGGT
>CALFYH010000005.1 GCA_937952155.1 uncultured Saprospiraceae bacterium | reverse complement strand
ATACCGCCATATCCAGATGTAGAATTCGGGGCACATCTACACACGCAGCCACATAATTGGTTGCCCAAAATAGATGCGGCCTACAAAAGTGGCTGTAGGAGATTTGACTCAGCGATCAAAGGTTATGGTGGATGCCCAATGGCAAAGGATGAACTAACAGGCAATATGGCCACAGAAAATCTAATCCAATACCTTGAAAATGAACACATTGATACCCATATTAATAAAATCGCATTCAATAAGGCCATGAAATTGGCACAAAAAGTTTTTCTGTAAATAATTTCCCATATGGCAAAAGATAATAAATTAACCTTTCAGTTTTTGGCTGAGCCGACAGATATAAATTTCGGTGGCAAAGTCCATGGAGGCGCTGTCATGAAATGGATAGATCAGGTATCATTTGCCTGTGCGAGCAATTGGGCTGGTGGTTATTGTGTAACTGTCTATGTCGGAGGCATTAGATTTCACAAACCAATACAGATTGGTGACCTTGTAAAAATAGAAGCTAAAGTGATTTATACGGGCAAATCTAGCATGCACATCATGGTCGATGTAATGAGTAAAACTGTGGTCGGTGATCAACCATTTACAAAGACAACGCATTGTATTATAGTATTCGTATCTGTGGATAAAGATGGTGCTCCACAAGCAGTGCCAGAGTGGATTCCTACTACTGAAAACGAAATAAAATTGCAAGAATACGCACTAAAATTGATGAATCTTCGCAAAGATATCGAAGAAGAAATGGCACCATTTAAGTGATTATCTTGTCATTTTATTTAGCATTAACCTAGATTTTTGTCACAAAAAATAACGGGTATCTTATGCCTTTACAAATAGGGAAATTCCTACAAGAATGACGGTAATTAGAATTTTAATTATAGATTTCATAACAAATGCTTTTGGTTGAATGGTACAAATGTCGAGGCAATTTGCAGGCACAACCATATAACTTTTGTTATACTTTCACATGATACCGAACCAAATTAATGCTGTCTTGGTGAAACTCGTTTGTTTTGTTCTACCATTTTCAATTGCTTATCCTGTTTGAAAATGGCAAACAATTCTGATGAAGTGGTCTTTTGTTTGCTAAAAGAAATAACCCAATAGTTGAGATCTGGTGCTACTTTTTTTACAAGTCGAGCATCATATTGTTTGTATTTTCTCAGCCATTCAGACATAAATACATTCGAATTCAATTCCACAATAAATTGATCATCAATAATTTCACTATTATTTGCCTGCTTATCGTCAGATTGTTCTGCTGCTGATATTTTGGGTTCATAAGCTTTCACTAGCTTAAATCCCTCCGATTTTGCCAATTTCTCCAATACTCTTTGCAAGGCTAACAACTTCTGAGGTCTATCTATGCTGCCTTTGATGGATTTTGACAATTTAGCTTTATTGTACAACATAGTTATTGTCGGCAATTCAGTACTAGGTATCGGGTATTGATTTTCAAAACTATAAAAATCTTCTTTATCAAACTCGGCAATTAGTGCATTATACTCTTCTGCTGTTATTTTTTTTGCGTAAAGTCCATAATTTTCGACATTCATGATGCCCTCATACACCACGTACCTATTTTTATATATGTCCAGATTATACACCGAACATTTTCCAGAGCATGCACCTTTATACAATCCTAAAACTTTGTCATCAGCTTTGAATTTTGTGACATCTTTCATTCCGCCACATCCTATTAAGCCTATAAAACAAAAAAGCATAAATAATTTACCCATGGTATAAATTTTGCGCAAAGCTACACAATAATTAATTTATTACAAACTTGCCATTTCCTTTTACATTTTGGCCTTGCAGGAGCTTGTACATATATAAGCCTGAAGGCAACCTTGTATTACTGATATCTACTGTGCCACCGACTATCGGCAAATCCGCCAATTCTCTCCCACTGATATCATAAATGGCAAATTTCAAATCATCTAGCTCTATATCGTGGCCTGACAAATGAATCAATTGTCGCCCATCAGAAATCGTCGGATAAAGTCGCACGTCTACCTTATCATCGGTAACAGCGGTTGTACCTGTAGGAACAACTTGGACGCGAAGATCATCCATATAAAATCCATCTTTTTGTACACCTTCATCGGACTTGATTATAGCGCGAATCCAAACTTTGGGCTGACCAACAAAATACGTCAAATCCATTTCTTCGCGTACCCAATCAAGCTGTGTACCATCAAAAAGTGGGCTATTAAAAGCCTGATTTTGAGTACCATATACCGTATGTAATCCACATAATGGAATAAAATCTCGATTATTGGACGAAGCTTGGATTTGTACATAATCATAACCTTTTTCAATATCCCATTTTGCATAAAAACTTAAAATTGCTTGGGAAGTCTTGGAAAGATCTATTGGCTCACCCAAAATAACCTCAGATTCGAAATTATCAAGGTACTGCCCATCAGGTGAGTCCGTAAGACATGCTGGTGAAGAGAAATACGTTTGTTCTGTTAATGTCCAATAATCTGAAGTAAAACTGCCTACATTGTTGATGCTATCATATTTTATATCAATAAAGTTGCTATTGATCCATGATTTGGTTATTGTAGAAGATGTCACTACATCACCATTTTTCACATCCAATGTGAGTAATAATTCGCCTTCGCTTACACTGTCTTCAATATCCAATTTATATTCCAAAACTACATTTTCGCCCCTATTTAAGCTAATTTCTCTTGTCATTTCTTCCACCATAACACTAGGAGTAGCAGATTTTAGTGTAATTTGGCATTTGCCATCTTTCAAGCCTGCCCTACTCACATTTATAAATACGGATTTGTTTTCCGGCGATAAATAGGACGATTTCACTTCTTCTTCTGCTGTATAATGGCTTAATGTCATCAAAGCCGTCGATAGATTCATCCACATACAAGACCTATTTAGGTAATCAATATCTACTTGTGGCGGCCAAAATGAAGGTCCGACTTCAGGTGTGAATGCAAAAATGGCTTTCTTTTCATCATTGGCTCCATACATCCAATCATCGCTGTCTCCATTTACTACGTAACCAACTGTTTCGGTACCCGTGCCTACTGTAAATTGGTTTTCCCTGTTCATTTCTTTGGCAATGATTTTGTACAATTTATCTTCATCTGTAGGCATATCACTGTAGCCCCAAGGGTGGATCAGGTAATTGCCAAAAGTATGATAATTTAAGGCCATACTAAACTCAATCTTTGTACAGAGATTTCTTATTGACTTGGTTTCAGGTTCAGAAAATCCATCCGTACCACGGTATGTTTGTGAATTGGGATTATTGGATGAACCTATATTATCAAATCCCCAAAAATGCCCATAATTCCTATTTAAGTCCACACCTTTCAATGCACCAGATGTATCGCGCCACATATTCTTTCGCCACAAGCCACCACCTAAAGGATTGGTAGATTCATTGAGTTTGTAGCCATCAGGATTGACACAAGGCACAAAATACAATTGCGTCTCATTTACAATCCTAGTTACGATGGGATCTTGTCCGTAATTTTCCAAAAGATACCACATATAGTATAGCATCTGTGACAAACCATTGGGTTCACGAGCATGATGCAGTGCGGTATATAATACATTTGGTTCAGAAATCTCATCTTCAGCTACCTGATCTGACAATTTTACATAAAACAATCGATTCCCTTCATAGGTAGTCAATGTGTCTATATTCTGTGGATGCGAAATCAAATGTGGAAACTTGGCAACCATGCTATCAAGCACTAACAACATTTCGCTATAGGTAGGATAGCCGCCCATGCTGCCATCTTTATAATTTGTCGGCCTAGTATAATTATATTCATTTAGCGTTTGACCACCACAACCACTACCTCTTTTTGCTGACTTTGTCAATTCTGAAGGGCGATTTGATAAAGCATAATAAGAAACCACATCAGCCACTAAAACTTCAGTTTCGAAGTTTAGTTTTTTGATTATTTCTAACTCTTTATTCGAAAAGTCACTAATGAAAAACTTATTTTTCACAAAAAGTCCATGATCCGTTTCAATACCAGCTCTCGACAGATCATTAATATCTCTGCCTGTCAGATTTATTTTTACTCTACTATATTGTTGTAGTTGCTGTTGTGCGAGTAAGTCTGTAGCCGACAAATACATTATAATTGCAAAAATGAAGTAACGATGCATGTGTTTTTTGTTAAATTCATGCAATGATACGACTTTTATCTTTATAGATAAAATTACGAATATTGAAAAAATATATAATATCAGAGACGCAAAGATTCAAGGATACATAACTACCTTTTTAGCCAGACAATCTTTGTGATATCAATATCTTTACTATGTATATCAATTATAAGGAATACTATTCTAAATCAAAGTCTGTGATATCTATTGGTGGAATGTCATATTCAAGTGTAGAGCGTTGACCCTTACCATTCTGCTTCTCCAGTGTCCAATGATCTGTAGCTGATGTTTGCAACCAAATATCGGCAGATTTGCGAAATACCTGAATATTTAGACTATATTTTTCCTTCATAAATTTTTCAAATTCTGCCACAGTCATTTCCGGAAGGATATCAAAAGTGTTATCTTCGATATCTGGATTTAACTGATTGAGCGTGGTCTCATGAGACACCTGATCATCGGGCTTTGATCCTTTCGCGCCTTCATGTCCATGCGCATATAATTCAAGTCGCAAATACGGAAATTGAAGATTGAACTGATCGAATACTTGCTGTACGGTAGAATGGCCTGTAAAGTTCATATAAATTTAAAATTCGTTGTTAATATTAATTGCTATGTGGGTTTTAAAATAATTTATGGATGCGAATATGCAAGAATCATAAGGTCATACGTTGTGATTATTCCCTGCAATTGCCCCAAATCACTTACCACAGGTAATGCACGAAAATAATTCTCTCTAAAAATCTGCACACATCGTTGAATGGAATCATCAGGGCTTACCTTGATTACATTCGTTTGCATTACATCTTTGGCAAGATTGCTAGACAACAAGAAGAAGTTTTTCCTAATGCTCGCAGGAAGACTCAGTTTAGTGCCCCAATCAAGCAGTAAAAGGATATCTGATTTGGAGATAATTCCCATAAAATGTCCATCTTCAGCCACTACAGGAATATGATGGATATTTTCCTTTTCGAATATTTGGTTTACATCCTTCAATACTGTGTCAGGCTTGACAGTAATGAGTTCAGTACTCATAACTTCAGTTACTTTGATGGTCAATAATGCTTTTGTATCCATAAAATCTGATAAATTGTGATTCAAATACTTGATAATGGTACAAATTTATCCTTTCATAGTCTCCATTACAATGACTATAATCATAATAAACATTAATCCATCTCACTAACCAAGCTCAACAAACAGAAAAAATTGGTGTAGTTTTTGTATAATATATTTTCCAAATATGTGTAAATGAAAACGGTAACCGAAAGCTTTGAATATAAGGTATATGCATCTCAGGAAGAAATGAGTAAGGCAGATGCTGATCTCATGGCACAAGCTGTAATACAACTAGATAATGCGTATGCACCTTATTCGCAATTTCATGTCGGTGCAGCTGTGAGATTGGTTGATGGATCTGTCTATATAGGTTCAAATCAGGAGAATGCATCATATCCATTATGTATGTGTGGCGAACGTGTTGCCTTGTATAATGCTGGGGCAAACAAACCCAATGTCGCTGTAGAATCGCTGGCTATAACCATCAAAAACCAGAAAATGTCAATCGATAAACCTGTATCTCCTTGTGGTGCTTGCCGACAAGTTATTTCAGAATTTGAAAACAGACACCAGCACCATATTCGAATCTTACTAAAATCAGATGGCCCTGAAGTATATGAATTGAATTCGGTTGCTGATATTTTACCGCTTGGATTTAACGGAACATTCCTTTAAGCAGAATATCACGCACATTTTCCAAATCATCAGGCGTATCGACACCAATAGACTGAAAATTAGTCTCAATACAATGGATTTGGAAACCATGTTGTAGCCACCTAAGCTGCTCAAGTGATTCTACTTTCTCATATGACGAAGCTGGTAACTGGGTCAACGTCTTCAATATTTCTCTTTTGAATCCATACATACCGATATGCCTGAAATATGGTGTGGATGACATCCATTCTTTATATGCCTTATCTCGATAAGCAGGTATCGCTTGCCGCGAAAAATATAAGGCCCTATCATTATAATCCCGAACTACTTTCACAATATTATAATCAAATAATTGCTCCGCTGATGTTATTGCTTGACATTGTGTACCAATAGCTACCTCAGGTTTTTTCATTAGCCCAATCAATTCGTTGATCTGATCAGGTTGGATTAGTGGTTCGTCACCTTGAAGATTTATAATAATATCACTTTCTATTTTGGATGCTACTTCTGCTATCCGATCAGTACCAGACACATGCGATTCAGATGTCATCACTACTCTTCCTCCAAATCCTTGTACATGTTCAAAAATCTTCGGATGATCGGTAGCAATAATTACCTCAGTTGCTGAATCCACTTTTAACGCTTGTTCATACACACGTTGGATAAGACTTTTGCCAAATAGGTCTGCCAATGGCTTTTCAGGCAATCGAGTAGAAGCAAGTCGAGCAGGTATAATAATTGACGTCTTCATTTAATTTTAAATATTTTATTTTTGCAAGATTTTGGTGGACGTTCTTCGAATGATTGAGTTTGGTATTTACAATTTTGCGTGGAGTGGAGGAATAATCTTAAAAGTATCTAA
>CALFYH010000004.1 GCA_937952155.1 uncultured Saprospiraceae bacterium | reverse complement strand
CTTCCGATCTTTGTGATTTAGAATATGAAGGTATCAGGATTAACGGAGATTTCCTTAAGGAATATTCCAAAGAATTGGATAAACTCATCTTACAAAAAGAACAGGAAATTTATAAAAATGCTGGTGTTCAATTTAACATTTCTTCTCCAAGGCAAGTAGGCGAAGTGTTATTCGACAGACTAAAAGTGCCTTATAGGTGGAAAAAAACATCATCCGGGCAATATTCGACTGATTTTGATAAATTAACAGAATTGGCAGGTGAACATATTGTAATTGATACCATCTTGGAATACCGCAAATTTTCGAAATTGAAATCAACCTATGTCGATGCTTTGCCGACGATGATCAACCCAAGAACGGGAAGAGTGCATTCCAACTTTAATCAGGCTCGTGCAGCTACTGGTAGATTGAGTTCCGAAAATCCAAATCTGCAAAACATTCCCATAAAAGATGAAGCAGGTCGGGAGATCAGAAAAGCATTTATCCCTAGAGATGATGACCATATCTTATTGGCAGCCGATTATTCACAAATCGAATTGCGCATAATTGCCGAAATTAGTAATGACCAGTCTATGCTAGAAGCGTTTATTGCCGGCAATGACTTTCACAAGGCCACAGCTGCCAAAGTCTATAATGTTGCCTATGAAGATGTAACGTCTGAGCAGAGACGCAATGCAAAAACGGTCAATTTCTCTATCACTTATGGTGCTGGAGCTACCAACTTGTCGCGTCAACTTAGTATTTCCCGAAAGGAAGCAACAGAATTGATTCAAAGTTATTTCAGAGAGTTCAGTGGACTAAAAAATTATATGGATACCACTGTCAATTCAGCCAGAGAAACAGGATATGTCAAAACCTTGCTGGGCAGAAGGCGCAATCTGAGAGACATCAACTCGAGAAATTCGCTTACAGCATCCAATGCAGAACGTGTAGCTATCAATACTCCAATCCAAGGTACAGCAGCAGATATGATCAAAATTGCTATGATCGACATCCATAATGAATTCAAGCAGCAAAAGTTAAAATCTGTTATGGTCCTACAAGTGCATGACGAATTGGTTTTCGATGTGTATAAGCCTGAATTGGAACACGTTAAAAACATCATCAGTAGTAAAATGCAAAATGCTATTCCCGATTTGAAAGTACCGATATTGGTAGAAATGGGTATTGGTCATAATTGGTTGGAAGCGCATTAATCTTTTTTACAAACATATAAAATAAGGCGTATGCAGTCAGTAAGTGAGTCCATTTTGTTGCATTTGCACAAAGACAAAATTCTTTCTCCTATCATCGACAAGTGTACCCTTACTATACATAAAGCGTCGCTCCAACTATTTGATGATCTGCTTCGGTCTATAGTATCACAACAATTGAGTACAAAAGCTGCAGCAACGATCTATGATCGGTTTTTGGCACTTTTTGAAAACAAAATACCTACACCAGATCAAATAAAAAAACAATCTGATGCACAGTTGAGAGCAGTAGGTTTATCAGGCCAAAAGTCGGCATACATTCGCAATGTAGTAGATCATTTTGATGCAAATAACTTGTATAATAGAAATTGGGACAACTATTCAGATGATGAAATCATAGATGAACTTACCAAAATAAAAGGTGTCGGCAAATGGACGGTAGAAATGATTTTGATGTTTTCGCTACATCGACCCGATGTGTTACCACTAGATGATCTTATCATTCGCAATTGCATGATTTCACTTTATAATATTACTTCAGAAAAAAAACAGCAAGTCCATGATCTCACCCAAATAGCCGAACAATGGAGACCATATAGATCTTATGCTTGTCGATATCTTTGGGCTTCAAAAGACTTGAAATTTTAAATTCTATACCAAAATGAAATCTTTTTATACGATAGGATTGCTGATCATTTCCAATGTATTCATGACCTTGGCTTGGTACGGGCATCTCAAATTTTCGGAATGGAAATGGACATCCAAATTGGGTCTTTTTTCGATTATTGTAATAAGTTGGGGCATTGCATTTTTTGAATATTGTTTTCAAGTTCCAGCCAATAAAATGGGATTTACAGGAAATGGTGGACCTTTCAATCTTTGGCAACTAAAAGTATTGCAAGAAGTGATTACCTTGGTTGTTTTCACAGGATTTACGATTATCGCATTCAAGACCGAGACATTTAGGACCAATCATCTGATTGGTTTTGTCTTTTTGGTTCTTGCTGTATATTTCATTTTTAAGAAATAGCTTGTTATACATCCCAAAACTTGTCCGTCCTGAAAACAGTTCCTTTAAACAAAGCCACTGTTTCATTTTTCTGATTGGTCAGCACAACATCATAGATTCCGAGTTTTTTGCTTAGATTTTTTTCAGTAGCTATAGCTGTGATGACATCTCCCGCTCTTACTGGTTTGGTATGTGAAATAGATGTTTCTATAGATACTGCTTGAATGCCGTGTGTATTGCTTGCAAAAGCAAAAGCACTGTCTGCAATAGAAAAAGTAATGCCACCATGACAGATTTCAAAACCATTCAACATGCTATCCGTAATTTTTGCTTCTACAGTACAAGTTCCAAGTGCAACATGGGTGATTTCTAAGCCCATCCATTTTGAGAATGCATCATTGCCCATCATTAATTGATGTACGATTTTCAAGGCTTTTTCGTCAGATGTCATGGTTGATGCAGTTGATACAAGTCTTTTAAATTCCTACCCATTCCATCATAATCCAAGCCATATCCTACGACAAATTTATTAGGAATAATGAAGCCTGGATAATCTGTGATGATGTCATGTCTATGCGCTTCTGGTTTGACCAAAATAGACGTGAGACGGATAGATGCAGGATTATAATTTTGAAGTTCGGGTATAAATGCAGCCATAGTATTGCCAGTATCAATGATATCTTCTACGATGATGAGATGTCTGTCTTTAAGTTCAATATTGGGCGGCATATAGATATCTATCTTACCAGTACTTTCTGTCCCATGATAAGATTTTATACGCACAAAATTCAATTCGCATGGAAAATCAAGCTTTCTGATTAGGTCTGCAGCAAATATAAAAGCACCATTCATTACAACCAGAAACATAGGATATTTTTCATGAAAATCCTCCCTGATGGCATCTGCTATTTCCTGCACTTTTCTCTCTATATCACTCGCGGGTACATATTTTTTAAAAGAAAGGTCACCAATTTGTACTATATCCTTTTCAGATTTCATGCTCACTTTATACCGTATTTATCAATAAAAAAAACAAGGCTTGCCATAGCGGCTGCACCCAATTCCAATTCTCTTTTATTTACATTTTCGAATGTATCTGTAGCCGTATGATGAAAATCAAAATACCGCTGTGAATCTGGTCTCAATCCTATGAGCAAACCCTTTTGAAATTTGAGCGGACCGATATCGGCTCCTGATCCTCCAGTCTCGAAATGCAATCCATAGCTCTCCAAGATAGGAAGCCACTTGTTTACGTTTTTGTAATAGGTCTTAAATACCGACGTATCAGCTTCAAAACTAAATCCTCTCGGAGAAAAACCACCTGCATCTGATTCAATAGCTGCGAGATGAAACTCACCTTTGGCGTTTGATTCTGCAGCGTAGGTTTTTCCACCAGCTAGTCCATTTTCTTCATTTGAGAATAGTACACATCTTATGGTTCTTTTAGGTTTGTATTGCAAAGATTCGAAGATACGCAATACTTCCATCGCCTGTACGCATCCTGCACCGTCATCATGAGCACCTTCACCTACATCCCAACTATCTAGATGCCCACCAATAAGTATGATCTCATCAGGAAAATCTGATCCCCGAATCTCACCGATAACTGTCGGAGCTGATCGTTTACCCATCATCTTGCCACCTGATATTACTGATACTTTTACTTGACCGCTTTTAAGTGCTTGGCTTAAATAATCTGCATCATTTGTACTTATACCAATGCCTGGAATGCGCACTAAGCTATCCTTATAAACAGTAACTCCAGTATGAGGTACATCATCCTGTCGAGTAGTCATAGATCTTACTAATGCAGCTACAGCACCATATTCTCCTGCTTTTGATGGACCATAGACACGCTGATCCACTGCGCCGCCATAAGCAGAGAAAGTTCGGATCTGTGTTGGATCCATTGGTCTGTTGAACAAAACTATTTTGCCGTTGATCTTTTCTTTGCCCAATTTTTCTACTTCATCGAGACTATTTACTTCTATGACTTCGGCAGTTATACCTGATTTAGGTGTGGCCACAGAATTACCAAGAGTTAAGGTGTTAAGCTTCCTTTTTTTGCCATTTTTGAAAAGGACAGATACTTCATCATGTTTGCCACGTTGCCAATAGTTTGCTTCACATTCCTGAAGATAAGCATTAACACCGGCTATTTTTTCGAGTTCACCTTTTGTAAAATTTGCAGCACCAAGGTACGCTTTTGAGCCTGCGATCCGTCCACCGTGTTTCTTACATAGACCATGAAGCCAATCATAAGCTTTTCCGTTTGATAATGCCTCATTATGTATATTTTTTACCATATAAGCATCGTCATCCTGTGCACGAAGTATATTGCTAAAAATTAAAATACTCAAGAAAAAACTAATAAGATATTTTAATGGCATTTGGATCTCAAAATTGGAAAGAATGAAAATGAAGTAACAAAGCTAAGGAAAAATATTGACTATGGCAAACATGGTCATAAAAGGCGCAATTTGATTCAATCTTTTGTAAATATAAACCTATCAAAGAGATGTTTTAGGAGCAATTTTTAAAAAATCCAAACATATTTGCTGTAAAATCCCAAAAAATATACCATCTGTATCGTAATATAATGAATCACATATAACCAAAACTGTAAAATCCACATTATTCCCAATTTATTTTTACGGTATTACATTAGAAGGAAAATATATTTACGTGTGAAAGAAGTTTTGATAAATTTTGTTTTATTCACACAGGATTACAACTGCGCATTTATTTGGCATATTCGTACAATTTGTTAGTAAATAATTTTAAAATAACCATATATTTAATATTTATTTGAAGAATTTTCATAAAATACTTGATAAATAATTTTTTTCATATTACCTTTGTGTAGCTTTTACAATAAGTAAAACAATTTGGTTTCATTTGGTTAGGGTTGAGGTAATGCTTCAGTATTACCTCATTTTTTTTGCCCATCGTTATTTAAAATGCCAATATTTTGATAATTGAGTCTTGTGTTGAAAATTTAGATGAAGCAGTATTTGCAGTTAATAATGGAGCGCACCAGGTAGAAATATGTAGTGATCTGACTGCTGATGGACTCACTCCAGATGAAAACGAATTGATTAAAATTATATCTACCATCAAAATTCCATGTAAGGTCATGATCCGTAGCAGAGCTGGTGATTTTTTCTATACACATGAAGAAATCCAAGACATGGTCAGAGAAATCCAACGTTTAAAGTCTTATAGAATTGATGGGTTTGTCTTTGGTGCATTGTGTCGGAGCGACATTGGAAGTATCGGCTTAGATATGGCCTCTATATATCAGATTTGTAAGGCCGCCTACCCTATTCCAGTTACTATTCATAAAGCGATAGATCTATGTACTGATATACTCACAGAAGTAGAAAAACTCAAAAATGTAAATAATGTAAAATTTATACTGTCCTCTGGTGGTGCTAAAGATGCAGCATCTGGTGTACAAACGCTCAATGCAATGCAGAAACAAGCAGGTGATTGTCTTCAAGTGATCGCAGCAGGTAAAATTACAAAAGATAACTTGTCATCTTTGTCGAAAAAATTGAAGCTAAACTACTTTCATGGGCGCAAGATAGTATGAGCGTGGTTTTTTATTAATCATTAGATGGTTAATTATAAAATCTTTTCTTCATTCACCATTATTCAGCAAGTTGCTGTATAAAAAATTTTCTGTGATGCCTTTGATTTCTATATTGTCAGGATGTCGAATTTGTGTCGATCTGCCGTACTGTATAGCAAAATTTGGTTTGTGGAGTGCGGCCAATTCACTCATGATATAGATGCATTTTGGTGTAGTGCCTACCCATTCAAAATCTTCTATCCCTAGTCGATAGTCGATGTCAAAAATATTTTTATCAAATTGCCCTTTGGGTGCTACATTAAATGTATTGACCAAATATTCTAAGTCAAATCCAACTACTTCTACCTTCCAATAGTACTTCACTTCATCAATAAATTGGGTTTCAGGATTTGAAATTGTTATTTCCGTCTGCTTAGATGATTGCTCGTAGATTAGTTTTTTTGTATTAAAATTATAAATTTTAAGCGCATAGGTGCAGGTATCGCAAGTATGGCTCCACATAAAAGTTATTGGCCCTGCGTCTAAAGCCAAGTCGCCTTGTAATGGAAAATCCAATTTGGGTATCGCCATATTTCCACGAGAAATGGCCGAAATACTGCTTTTATACGCTGACTTGGCTTCTGGAGATGAGTGATTGGTAAAGAAAGAATGAAAATATTCGCAAAATCTACCCAAAATAGAGTTGTTACCTGTGTTTTGATATGGCAATTGATTAACTTTATATTTTCCAGGGATTTTAAGGTCACAAATCTCGTTTTTTGATCTAATGAGTTTGACTCTTTCATTTTTATCTAGAATGATAATTGAATTTTCACTTATAGGTCCATGTACCAAATTTCCTGATTTTTTCTCATCACCTAAGAGAAGACTAACCTGCCCTTCAATATGAATTACATATATGTTTTGGCCATATAAAAATGTCAATCCTAGTATAAATATGAAACAAAAGACTACTTTAATCAATGTTGATTTCATCTTGAATAATGATTTTTTTGGTTTTGAAATATTGAGGTATCGTAGTAAGAAATTGTGCAAAAGATTCCACTCTTGATTGCATCCTTTTTTTGAGTTTATGTTCGTAAAACTCAAATAATTCAAAGGATAAAATCACTGCGGTAATGATGGTGATAAAACTTAATTTTATGTTGAAATTGACCAATAAATATATACAGAGCGAAAAGAACAAGATGAACTGCAAAATCTGAATTACTCTGACTAACGGAACAAGAAAAAATAAATGCTTTTTTAGCAATACCCTGAAAATAAAATAGTTAGCAAAGAAAATACAAAACGAAATGAAATATACCCAAGCATCAGATACGTCATTGATCATATCTGTTTTCCTATCCAATAACATTGAAATAATATTGGCATGTATTACAACGCCATGCATATCTGGATATGATTTGCCAGAATATTGCTCATTGAGTGGTGTATAGTAGCGATCTTTCATAGAAAAAGACTGATCCGACTCGCCACAAAAACCCATTAAGATGATCTTATCTTTCCAAAATTCCCTTTTATATAATGCTGTGTCACTCAGCAATCGATCTATATTTATCTGTGTATAATGTGTGACTTTATCTTTGTTGATAGGAAATATTTCATTTTGCAAACCTGGTTGCTTACGCCTGAAATTAATCCATTCTTTAACATGATTTCTACTTTTGAGATCTTTAGTAATAGTGGTATCCAACTTTTCTATAATGCTTACTGCAAATGCCTTCTCTTCAAGAGCACCGATCTTATGAAATGGCTCAAAAGCCCTGATACTGAAGCCATCATTACTGGCAATATTTACATACCCTTTACTTATGCCATTTGCAAAATATGGGTCTGATTTTAAGTCGGATACTGAACTGTATTCCCCTTTCAACTCCTTAAATGAAAAACCTAAAACTGCCTTGGATGATGCGCTCAGCGCTTGATTCAGTAAAGTATCACCTTTCAGATGGTAAACTGTATCAAACATCAAGTCAATGCCGATAGCACCTACATCTTTCTTTTCAAAATAATCTATGGCTGCTGCCACTTCTGGTCTATCCGTAATGCCAGTGTTTACGATAACAATTCGAGAATCATACAATGTAGGATCTCTGTGATTTCTAAATTTCGAAAAAGCCACATCCATGATGTCATGGTTTTTTATCGCTTCTGCAAACGGGTCAATAAATATCTGATTAAATGGCAAATGGTGGAAAAAATATAAGATGCCTAAACTTAATATGGAAGAAATAGAAGCATGTATAATGTTAATCCTGTTCAAAGGCGAGATTTTTGGGTTATAATATATGTTCTAGATGTAACGTGCAGGTTTTTAAGATTGTTAGTAGTTTGTCCTTTATTTTGTGAATTAACATCACTAAGGAGTTTGTGGTACATTTTTTCAATATTGCTAACGGTTCCAATTCTCCTATTGTACAATGGTGTCACAAAATCTATCGGCTTGTCAGAGGCTATGAGTTTAAATAGTTCGCTGCCTAATGGAAATCCTGTCTCGAAAATAATTGGAATTTGGATTTGTTGTCCTGGAAGGATACGTAAATCTTCGGCTGTATAGTTGCCTGATGGCAATAGCACATTAATAACCTGATCTGGTTGGATGTCAAGAAAGCTATAGTACGCTGGTTTAATGCCTTGATTAGTAATAAGGACCTGAAACCTAGAACCTATGGGAAGAAAGATTTGTCCATCTGGCTCGGCTGACATTACAAACATACTGTCTTTCATTACTTTACGTAAGTCTTCAGACATTGGTATTAATTCGAAATCAAGCTTAATGTCTTCATCTGTTACTTCTAAATTTCTGATCAGTTTTGCCTGAAGATATTTTCTGATCGTCATGGTCAATCTCTTTTCAAAAACATCAAGATCCTTGATTTCAAGTAATGAAAAAGAGTCCAACATAAAATCGTCCCCTGTCTTTACAATAATTTCTTGCGGTTTGGCTTCAACACTACAAATTGAAATATCTGCATCATTTTGAACTAAGCGGATATTATTTTTTGCTTCTAAATGTTTTTGTAGTTCTTTCATATTGGGAATCTTGTGGTCCAAATATACATCAACAACTAAAGATCCAAAACTATAATAAAGTATCACACACTTTAGGTTTTTTATATCTTCAGGAGATATATCCGTATCTATTTGTGCAAAGGCATGATGTGTTGTAGATTTTGTAATTTGACCAGACCACACAGTATCTTTGCTTGTTGATATCAAAGCAATTTTACTGCCTACATGCAATCCGCCAAAATATCCACAATCAATCTTAATAACCTTGTTTTTTATATCCAATATTGAATATTGTGATGCATCCTTTTTGCTATCACCATTGAAAACAAGACAATCCAATGTTCCTTCAGATTGCGGTTGTTGTAATGGAGAAATTCCGCTCATTACTACCGATACCCGAGAAAACAATTCTCTATAAGAAACAGGTATTGTCATGGATGTCAGACATTTTGACAAGGCGTATGTGAGTGATCCATAACTCTCTCCAGTTTCAGTTTTCATCTCATAATTCAATTGATTAGGCGCTGAGCCGAAAATTGCTGTGAGTGGTGATGAATCTTTATCATCATTTGTCATAAAGTTTTGCATAACTAGATCCGACATTATATGGTTGCGGATTTTATTTAAGTACGATGCACTTGCCATAATGGTAGAGCTACCACGTGCTACTTTATTGGCACGAATACCAGTACCTGAATGGCAAGCGTCAATGGAAACTATGAGTTGCCCCTTAACCCCTAATTTGCGTCTGATCCTTGAGAAAATACCATTTAGCGCATCATCAGTGATTAATTGCTGACCTTCGTACTTGCCTTCTTGATAATTTTTTGGTGAGTCATAAGGGACAATACACTCATCCAGTCCATCCAATTCGTCGCCATCGTAATCCATACATTGCTGACCATGTCCTGAAAAATGAAAATATACAACATCACCAGATCCAACTGCTTGATAAAGAGTAGTATTTAGGAGCAATAAGATACTGGCCTGTGTAGCTTTTTGATCTTGAAGGATGTACACATCTTCATTAGCAAATCCTTGATTCATAAGCGTATTATGCATTAAGCTTATATCATTTCTTGAACTTAATTCTGTCCATCCTGTATCTCCTCTATATTGTCCAATACCTATTAAAACGGCAATTTTTTTGTTACCAGCAGCCAATTGTACAAAACAAAAGTAAAGCAAAATCCATAAGGAAATCCTCAATTTAAAAGGCCACTTTGACAGGAATGAAATTATCGGCATTTTAGAAATAAAAATTGGTTCTTTAGATATTATATTACATCAACAACAAATGTCGATAAATAATTCATATTTTTATCATTTATTCAAAATTAAGTTTTTTATGTTTTATCAAACAAAAGAACTATATTTGCATTAATTAATACTTTCATAGTATGAAATTGTACCCTTTAACAACCATTTTTTTGCTTTTATCCTATTTTTGTTATGCACAAGAGGAAGTAAGCTTGACAAATCAGACTTTAGTTTCGGGAAATACTTATGCGCTCATAATAGGAATATCCGATTACAAAGATGAAAAAATTACAGATCTTAAATACGCCCACAAAGATGCTGATGCCTTTTACAACTTCCTTTTGTCTGCATCAGGAGGCAATACACCTCAGGCAAATATCAAGCTACTAAAAAATAAAGAAGCCACAGTTTCTAATATTTATGTTGCAAAGCAATGGCTAGAAAGTGTGGCTAAAAAAGACGATTTGGTGTACTTTTATTTTGCAGGGCATGGAGATGTCGAAAATAGCTTGTATGAATTGGGATTTTTGTTGGCTTACGACACACCATATCAAAACTACTTAAACAATGCTGTGCGCATCGAAGATTTCAATATTATGGCCAATACACTTTCTGTTACCAAAGATGTCAATGTATATCTGATCACAGATGCCTGCCATTCGGGCAAATTAGCTGGTAGTGATAATCGCGGTACAAACCTTGTCGGTGGCCAATTATCAAAGGTAAAAAGTAAAGAAATCAGAATAGCCTCGTGTGAAGCTGAACAAGATTCTGAAGAAAGCGATGTTTGGGGCGGAGGACGTGGAGCTTTCTCTTGGCATTTCATTAATGGACTCATGGGTCTTGCAGATAATAATTCTGATGGTCTGGTTAGCTTTCAGGAAATAAAAACTTATGTTGCTGCCAAGGTTCCTGAAGATGTAGCCAAATATAGACAAAAAGAACAAACACCCGTGGCTGAAGGCAAAACATTCTCTACTATGGCGATTGTGGATAAGACCATTCAACAACAAACTTTGCAAATTGCAAACGAAAATATCCAAGTATCGCTGAGCGCTACATCTAGAGGAAAAGCTGATGTAGTAAATATATCAGATGACATGTTTTTTTTTGAGCAAATTAGGGATTATAAAAATGAAGGCTTTCTAGAAGACAATATAAACTTTGAGAACTTAGTTAGTAAAAAAAATGAAATAATAATCGACACCTTTCTTTGGGCCTATGACTATCCTGATAAATCAGCATACCCAGATTTGAATAATTTCAATGGCATATCTTCCGATAGTATGGAATATTTATTGGAAGATTTCAATGCATTCAAAACCAAAAAAAATGGTGAGGAAATTGCTTACTTCAAAGCACAATTGGCCGCAACCATACACAATAGAATCCAAGAAGTAATCAATCTTTATTTGGAAGGAGATGCCGCAGAATTGGAAAGAAGACGTTATTACGGTGATGCTTTTTCAACATATGCTTCTTATATTGCTATGGCAAAGGTTGCTAAATCCTTACTACCACAAAATCATCCACTACATCACATACTAGAAGTGAAACAATTTTATTTCGAAGGTGTCATATTGAGACTAAAATTGCCTACGACAAAAGACAAAGATAAACTGATCGATGCAGCCATCCTTGCACAAAATAAAGCATTAAAGCTCACACCACATGCTGCCTATATACAAAATGAATTGGGGATCCTTCATTTGTATAAAAAGGAAACCAAAAAGGCCAAAGATTTTTTCACTCAAGCATCAGTATTGGCACCATCTTGGTCATTACCCTTGTCTAATTTGGCAAGTGTTGATCTAGTACTAAATGATATACCATCTGCTGAAAAAAATCTAACGAAAGCCATAAGTCTGCAAGGTGATTTGCAAAACAATATCATCCTACATGGTATGATCGCGGAAAAGAAATCTGATTGGCTGAATGCTGAAGAATCTTATCGTCATGCTATTGACCTAAATCAACAGTATTTTCTTCCTTTTGAGCGGCTTGCCGAAGTTTATTTGCACACCAACCAATATACTGATGCTGATTTCTTATACCATGAAGCAGAAGAAAGAAAAAAAGGCTACCATTTTGAAAAAGGTGACCGTACGTTTAGCTCCGAAATCTTGGCACTAAATAATACAAGTTTTTCCCGATTAGATATAGACACTTCCATTTTATTACCAGATGACTTGATGGCATTTTTTTGTTGGGGTATGGACCAATATGGTATCAAAAATTATAAAGAAGCCGAGCGTACGTTCAGAAAAGTTATCAAATTGGACAACAAAGATCCACTAGTATTCCACTACTTAGGCAAAATATTTTATGATCAACAAAAATGGAAGGAAGCAGAGATAATGTTTAAGTATGCAGTGCAATATTATAATAATGATTCGTTATTGCAAATCCATGCTGACTCAATAGTGAATGGAAAACATTATCCTTATGATCATGATATATATTATAAGCATTATATAAATAAATCCTACCCCGAGATACAAAATTACTACTTTTTAGGGACACTTTATGAATCTTGGGACCACATTGGCGAAGCGGAATATTATTTTAATAAAGCCATTGTAATGAGTCATAAAAGCGATATCGGAGGTGAGATGAAATTATATAAAATGCTTGAAAAACAAGAAAGATTTGTAGAAGCTGAAGGTGTCATCAAAAAAATAGGATTTAAAAATAAAAACTTAGGTATCAATGAGTTAAACCAATTTTACCGAAATATCACAACCGCTAGACCAACAGAACTTGCATGGCCTTACAAATTGGGTCAACTATTGCATGATTTATCAAAACCGAAAGCGACCTATGAATACCATGATACTATTGTCTATTTTCCACTTTTAGGCGAGGAAGTATTTTTGGATAATTCCAATAGATCTTGGATCAATGTAGAAGATAAATATTTTTTATCAGGTTCATCATCTAAAACAATTTCTCTAGAGAATATTTTTATTCATGCAGCAGAGTTAAATATTAGCGGTACTGACGAAAATTTGCCGTTAGCTCCTCCAATTATTGCGCCTAGAAAAGACGGTATAATGTACCTAAAAACAGCTGAAACACTTGCAAATGACGATATCACAAAAGCAGATATTAATAACAAACTAGGTGATATTTATCAGTGGGCTGGATCAAATAAACAAGCGCTACCCTATTACCAAAAAGCATTACAATATGTCCAAAATCCAGATTTACGCATGAAAATCATTGATGCAGCTTTAAAACAGTATAGAAATTCAATAGCACTTGAACAGTTGACTGTACTTAATGACAGCAATTGGATTAATTTTAATCACACAATTACACTTTCCAAATTGTGGGCTCATGCTGGTAAGTATCAAAAAGCTGCAACACTTCTTAATGCTAACAAAAATATTCATCCATATCATCAATCTGTTTTTGATGACTTAGCTGGTAGGAATGAATGGTTGGCTGGAAAATATGCAGATGCAATACCTTATTATACGAATTTGCTAAAGGCTGAACCATCAAATAAGGATGCAATGTATAGCTTATCGAGAATTTATGCCAAATTGCGAAATAAAAAAATGGCATATAGTCATCTGCAACGTGCTATTTCCGAAGGCTTTGATTATGGTTATGTGATAAACAATGATCAAGTCTGGGCACAATTAAAAAATGACACTGAATGGAAGCAAATCATAAAATCAATACGACCCAAAAAATATCCAAAATTACAAGATGCTGAAATTGAATAATTTGTATAAGGAATTTTAATGTATAGTTTTCGGTTCATAGCTAATGTATAAAGTATCAATGCGAAATAAAATAATAAGGCATCTATTCTCAAACTTTTTATGGCTTGTTTTGATCTTGTTTCATGTGAAGTCATCATTCGGACAAAATAAAGGCATCACACCTATTAATTCTATTCCAACACAACAAGGTACCATCCGAGCTGTAGTAGTCGGTATCTCAGATTACCAAAACAAAAACATCACAGATTTGCAATTTGCACATGAGGATGCCATAGCATTCGTCAAGTATCTATGTGACCCAAAAGGAATGAAGGCTGATAGCCAAAATGTTACGCTCCTGACCAATGAAAAAGCGACAGCAGGTCATTTTATTGCAGCACTGTATGGACTAATGGAAGAAGCCCAAAAAGGCGATATTATATTTATATATTTTTCGGGTCATGGTGATGTAGAAAGCACAACCATCAACCAACCCGGGTTTCTCTTATGTTGGGATGCACCATCTAAGGTGTATATGGCTGGCGGCACTTTTGGATTGGCATATTTACAGGAAATCGTGGCGACACTTTCGCTCAATACTCAATCGAAAGTCATAGTTATTGCAGATGCATGTAGGGCTGGTAAACTTGCTGGTAGTGCCATAGGCGGCAGCAATGCCACATCCGCATACCTTGCTAAACAATATTCGAATGAAATCAAAATCATGTCGTGTCAGCCAGATGAGTTTTCACTCGAAGGTAAATCATGGGGAAACGGCAGAGGTGTATTTTCGTATTATTTCTTGGCAGGACTGCAGGGACTTGCAGATAAAAATGGTGATTTGAGCGTCTCACTTGGCGAAATAGAGCGATACCTCGATGATAAAGTACCGCCTGCTGTGGCGCCACACAGTCAGATACCGATGACTACTGGAAATAAAAATACTCCATTGGCCACGGTAAATCCCGAAATACTAAAAAAAATGCAAACTGCCGAAATCGATGGTAATCTCTCACCAACTGAAATGAAGGGTATAACCGATTTATTGGAACTGTCAGATACTACCCTGCAGCAACAGATCATTGAATTTGATCGTGCACTTCATCAAGGTCATTTGACCACACCAATAGGATTGTCTGCATGGGACAAATTACAGGCTATCATGCAGCGTCCTGGAGGTGGACGATTTTCGGGTATTCTGAAAAGAAATCTCGCTGCTGCACTTCAAGATGAAGCCCAACAAGTGATCAATGCATATCTTCGTGCTGATGCTAAAGAACTCGAAGGACGTTGGGCTTATGACGAAAAATATAAGAAGTACCCAGACCAATTGATAAAAGCAGCTGAATTATTGACCAACCAACATTTTTACTTCAAAACTATAATGTCTCGATACCACTATTTTACAGGCTTAAATTATCGATTGTCGGCTGAAAAACAACAGCGGTCTGACAGTTTATTACAACTAGCAATTGCCGAACAAATGAAATCTCTAGGTTTTCTGACTGATGCACCACATGTATTGAACGAGTTGGGTTGGATCAATCATCTACGCGACGATCATAAAACGGCCATTGGCTACTTCGAAGATGCACGCCGATTTGCCCCTGAATGGGCCCTACCTTTGTCCAATTTATGTATCAGATACACCAAAACAAAAGAATATGCCTTAGCTGTAGATGCTGGTCTAAAGGCTATAGAGACGGACTCACTTTTTAGCCTTGGGTACACAAGTCTAGCCGAGACTTATATCAATATGAAAGAGCACGACAAAGCCAGACTACTCTTGTACAAAGTACTTAAAACCGATACTTCGAATGTGAAAGCCATGGAGTTTTTGGGCTACAGCTATAGTAAAACAAAGGAATATACCGAAAGTGCCAATTGGTATAAAAAACTAATGGATACTGACGCATCAAAAATCACTGCTGTAAATTTGAATTCATTAGCTTATGTCCTCCTGCTATCGGGTCATGAAGCAAAAGCACTTACCTATTATAAAAAAGCAAAATCAGTACAACCCATTACAGAATATTCCTATCAGGGGATGATCGAATTTTACTATTATACCAATGATATTCTCAATGCAGAAATTGAACTGACAGAATATGTCCAAAAATTTCCTAATG
>CALFYH010000003.1 GCA_937952155.1 uncultured Saprospiraceae bacterium | reverse complement strand
TAGCGATGTAAAATCCTTGATCTTCGAGTTGGTCAGAGCAAATGATCTTACTTTGCCCGATATCAGTGCGCTCAAAAATATGCAGGGATTTGGGAATGATGCTGGTCATAGAAAGATATTTGACCGTCGTAATGAAGATGACCAGGATGACAAATATGGATCCTATGATAGCAATAGGCCCATCATTTTGTCTGGTAAATCTGGATCTGGTTTCAATGAAACAGAGGATGTAGAAGAAATCCTATCCATCGAAGAAATGGAAAAAGGTATGATCCGCAAAGCACTTAAGAAATTCAACAATCGGCGCAAAGATGCTGCTGACGAATTGGGCATTTCGGAGCGAACATTGTACAGAAAAATCAAGGAATACAATATTCCAGATTAAAAAATATTGGATTTATCTTAAAATAGTCAGACTTCCCTTATATAGGATGACTTCATTATCGATGTAAGATACTGAAGCTATCAAGGTGTAAACTCCATTTTGCAAAGGCAGACCATTAAATTCTGCATTCCAATCCAAGTCCGTCACACCAGAAGCTGGTATATTTTCGGAGATATGGACTAAACTGCCCCAACGATCATAAATTTTGATGTATTCTAATTTAGAAACATCATTTCCTGCAAGGTATCTGATCTTGTCATTGATCCCATTTCCATCCGGTGTGATGATGTCTGAGATTACAAAGCTTCGATTTTTTGTCACCCTGACTTCTGTTGATGCTGATGTTTCACAACCATCTTTAGAGATGACTACTAGTGTATATTTTTGATCTGAAATCGGCTGAGCTTTTGTCGTAAGACAGGTAGAACAAGCTATGAATTCTGCTGGCGTCCACTGGATTTGAACATCTTCTACTGAACAAAATGCACTTAATGTGATGCTATCACCAAGGTTGATGGTTTGTAAATTGGTATTAATATCTAATGTAGGAATTATTGCAGCAATCAGTGTATCTGATGTCATCACAATGCACCCATTTTTGTCTTTTGTAATCAAGGTGTAAATACCTTCTTTGAGATCCTTTTTTGGCTCTACTCCAGGCCAGGCTCGGTTGTCTAATGTATAAGTATATGGTGCTACTCCGCCACTGACAGCAGATAAGGAAAGACTTCCAGTTTCGGGTCCTGAACAATCTGGATTCGCCTTTTCTGTCTGAACGATGAGCTTCTCCGGAGATGTGATGACAGCTGTGACTTCTGTAATGCAATCGTTGGTATCCGTAATGGTTGTATGGTAAGTACCGGCAGCAAGCGAAGTAATCATATAATCTCCTTGCGATGTAAATGCATGATCTATGGAATATGGTGGTGTACCTCCTGAAGGATTCCAAGTGATAGATCCATCTTCTGCTCCAAAACAGCGCACACCAAATCCATTATATGAAGCAACGGTGTAGTCCAAACCTAGTTTTGAAGGTTGTGCTACAAACTGATTGATCACTTTACTATTGCCGTGCAAATCATTAATGATAATGGTATAATTGCCTTCATCCAGCCCCGAAATGGTAGTCCAATCTGTAATACCAGAAATATTGCCAGAAAAAGTAACCGATGAATTTTCTACTTTGTAGCCACTATATGTAAACGGCGGTGTACCAGCATCAATCTTGAATTTCAACGAACCGGTTTTTTCGCCATTGCACACAACAGGAGTCATTTCTGTTTCGCTAAGGATATTACAAACAATGACATTGATATTTAAAGTCATATAAATATCGCAGCCTTCTTGATTTTTTATTATAAGTTCATGTTTGCCAGCAGTATAAAACTTACCATTGCCAATGCTAATGGTGTCACCTTCACAGATTTTGATATCCGATGTGCTGATAATCTGATCTTTTATGGCTAATGCCAATGTTACCACGCTGTCACAACCATTGGATGCTTGCAGGACATTGTCAAACATACCAGACTGACAGTATTCCTTGCCCAAATAAGTAAAACATTGGCCAAAACAAAGCTCTTGATGTATCGTATCTCTTGGTACAGGCAGCACTTTTATGTTTTTGCAAGCTTGCGGTGCCTGATCACACACATTGGATGCATCCAAACAAACCTTGTAGTTTCCTGGTGCGCCAAGCGAGTGATTGACAGATGTACCGCTCTTGAATGGGCTGCCATCGATAGACCAATTGTATAGTGTAGCGCCTACAAGACCAGGTGTAGTCATTTCAAAAACTTCGTTTTGACAGATTTCGTCGGGAATGGTGATTTCTGGGGCAATTTCTAGTGGTGCTACCTTAGTTGAGCCTTCGGTTACCTTGATTGTCCAATCACATATATCATCGTCGCTGCCATCCATGACAAAATAATAGTACTGCCCGATGGTAAGTGGCACAGTGTTCTTAAAGACGCGCGTTTCTCCTGGTTGGATATCGGTATCGCAGTCACTTATCCTTCTAAATGTCTGGCAATCTAAGCTTTCGTATAATCCAATCTCCAAGCCATTGTTGAGAGCGCAATTTGAGACTTTTACCTCGAGCGTCAATGTAGATGTACCTGCTATAAATCCTATCCATTGCATATGGTGGACATATGATGTACAAAAGCCTGGTGGCGCTTGTCCTTTTATCGAGCTATTATTCCTACCTGTAAATCCATCTATGTCGCAGATGATACACGCTTGAGAGCAAAACGAGGTCATGGCAGGATTATTGCCACAGATTGGTGGTTGCTGACCAAAAACCAGAGCAAACCAATATCCGAATACTATCGTACAAATTACTCTCATGTGCTATGATTTATTGGCAATTATTATACCAATAAAAATAAAAGTATGAAAGTAGCTTTTTGTAACAATATTTTGATAAAAATTATTAAAATATTTTGGTAAAATGTCTCTTAGACAACGCTTATCACATCTTTACCACCTTAAACGATCTACCTGAACCATGCTGTGGCAAACGGACAATGTACATGCCCGATGCTAAGTAGGACATATCTATATTGACTTCTTCCGATAAGTCGGTGACGTCCCGCACCATCACGGTCCGACCACTGATATCTGAGAGCGAGATTGATCCTTTGTATGGCGTAGCAAACCGAATTGTAAGGGACTCTGTGATAGGATTTGGAAGTAAAATTGTAGCATCAGAAAAATCTCCATCATCAACAGCAGAAGGTAATAAACCTAAGTTTTGCTTATTTATCAACATCAAACTTTGGGCTTTGGCATTAATATCCCATTCATAAGTTCCAGACGATGGATAAAATGCACTTTCTTCAAAAGAAATAACATATCTTTTATCGTCCATATCTAATTTACCTGTTAAATGTATGATTTTCAATGAGTCAACCGTTGTAATGCTTTTTAACACCTCGCTTCTCGTGTCTGATACATTTATAATATCTAATGAAGATTTGACGCCGCCTTCTGACCTCTTTCTTGCACTGTACTGTGAATAAATAAAAAAATCTTTATCTCCTTCCCAATCCAATACAAAAAAGGTCAATTTATTTTCTGGTAAACTTACCTTTTTTAATACATTGCCTTTACGATCAAAAACATATAAATCTTTATATGGCAGTGGAAATGTGTCAGTTGTTCTTAGTTTATTACTCATTAAGATTTTGCTTTTATCTTTTGATATACCCAACAACTCAAAATTCCAAAAGCCTGTAGAATCAGCAGGATAAATGATGTCTTCTATTACTTCCAGATTGGGCTTCATGTATCTGAAGTATAAGCTCAAGCTTTTATAATCATAGCCTATAGCCAGTAAGGTATCCTTGGTTAGTCGGGTTATATTGAAAAATCTAGCTATATAAGGCGGTTCTTTTATTATAGGCTCTTCGATCAGTTT
The DNA here is from genome assembly GCA_937952155.1 of uncultured Saprospiraceae bacterium. Lineage (GTDB taxonomy): Bacteria > Bacteroidota > Bacteroidia > Chitinophagales > Saprospiraceae > OLB9. Next base: position 12,115 of record CALFYH010000003.1, on the reverse strand, counting down.
TCCAGAGAAATCTATTTTGGAACTTTTCAATGATAACCCTAGACTTCTAGGTTTTCTATGATTTGAAGGTAAGTATCTTCATAAAAAATATACGAAAAGTCGTACCATTGATTAAAAGCATGCTGCATCTGAAATGAATCAGGATCATCCAAATCTCGGTGAAACAACGAAATCAAGTCACCGTTTTGACTATTATATACTCTATGGGTCAGGATATTGTCCAAAGAATATATGCCACCATCAGTTGGTAAATTAGGATGGATTCTTTTCAGCCCAAAAACTTCTAAATTGCCGTCTTGATTTATCCGCAGCAACCTTGCTATCTCTTGGGTGTCTGCGTCATCATAGCTATACCTTGTCTGCCAGATAAGCTGACCAGTGCTTAAGGAACGGCATTGGATATAACAATTTTTTGCTCCAGTGAGACTGCTATGAAAAGCCTGAAAAATTTTATCATCTACTATAAGTGGTTCAAGACCATGAATGCCAAGAAAATTATTGTAACCATCAGTAGTAGTTCCATTTTTAGCCAAATCGTCATAACATACCTCATACCACTCTGGGCTTATATTTTTGAAGGTGGCTTTTTCATATTTTTTTTTGGCAATTCAGTCTGTGCTTCACATACAAATCCCCAAAAAAAAGGAATCATTAATAGTAAGAATAATTTTATTTTCATCTGATTAAAGTTTTGATAGATTAATTAATCTTACAAATCTACATCTTTACATCCATACAACCAATGATTTATACAATTTTATTTTTATAAAATGACAATTCACAATAAAAAATATCTAACGTAATAAAGCGAAATATTTAATTCAGATATTGTAGTTTTGAACACAAAAAAGCACAACAAAATTGTGGAAAACAAAAAAGGGTAACATCGCTGCTACCCTTTTTACCATTTATTTACTAAAAACCATTATGGGAATACACCCAATGTCATATAATCACTGGCTACTTTATTGAGTGCGCATATGAAGGCTGCATCTCTGAGATTGTCAACTTTCTCATAATTGTGATACACATCCATGATCTGATGGTATGAGTTGATCATTGTTTCTTCTAATCCTGAACGCACAAGATCCACTTCTTCAGCACCACGAGTGATAAATTGTTTCTCCTTCTCATTGATAGACTTACCTGTCAGTCCCTCGAAGGTAGTGACGATATTTTGATAAGTATTTTGGTTGAATCTCTTATCCATACGTCCAAAACGCATGTGAGACAGATTCTTAAGCCACTCAAAATAGGATACAGTCACACCACCAGCATTACAGTACATATCTGGTATGATGATACCACCATTTTTGATAATAATATCTGCACCTTCAGCAGTGATAGGTCCATTGGCAGCTTCTGCTATTACTTTTGCTTTTACCATATGTGCATTTTCTTCTGTAATAACAGATTCCAATGCCGCTGGTACTAAGATATCACATTCTATTCCTGCCCAGTCGCCACGATCATGCAAGGTAACTGTTCCAGGCATACCCAGGATGGTACCATTAGCTTTTCTGTAATCCAACGCTGCTTGCATATCGATGCCTTTTTCACTATAGATCGTACCTTCCATTTCTGATAGACCGATGATTTTGACATCGCCTTCTTGCTGAGAGATAAGTCCTGTATAAGATCCTACATTACCCATACCTTGGATGACCATAGTCTTACCAGCGATACCCTTGGTAGCTCCGATACGCTTGAGTTGTGATTCATCATTGAACACTTCTCTGATGGCATAATATACACCACGTCCAGTTGCTTCTGTTCGACCATTGATACCGTTTTGACGAACTGGTTTACCAGTCACACAACCTGCTGCATCTATCTCTCCACCCTTGAAAGTCTGATAAGTATCAAGGATCCAAGCCATCTCGCGCTCACCAGTACCATAATCAGGTGCAGGCACATCGATACTTGGTCCTATGAAGTTTTTGCGGATCAACTCTACAGTGTATCTTCTAGTGATACGCTCGAGTTCTTCGGGTGTATAAGACCTTGGGCTTACCTTTACACCGCCTTTGGCACCACCAAATGGTACATCTACGATGGCACACTTATAGGTCATCAAGGCTGCCAATGCCATCACTTCTTCCTGATCTACAAGGTGGCTAAATCTAATACCACCTTTAGTAGGCAATCTATGATGAGAATGCTGCACTCTATACGCTTCGATGACTTGATAGGAATCACCTATTTTCACCGGAAAATTCATCTGATAGACCGCATTACAGACCTTGATCTGCTGTAACAATCCCGGGTGAATGTCAGTGTGTGCTGCCGCTCTATCGAAGTTGGCTTGCACACTTTCAAAAAACTTTGCTTGTTTACTGCTCATTTTTAATATGATTTTCTAATTTGGTTAGCTTATTGTCCAATCGGAATAAAAAGAAGACAATTCCGATAAATATTATGGCAATTACCAATGCCACAGAATATATTTTTCCTGTACTTCTCAAAAAGTCGGATGGATAATTTTGTCCTGACACAAGGTCAATGTTTGCCATCATGATGATGATTGTGGCGACAAATTTCTTTATTTTTAAGAGATTATTCATCTATTGTGTCGGTTATTTTTACGATTTTAAAAATATTTTTTCTTTTAGTCTTTCATACCTTATCAAAAGTGATGCCATCCATGTACCCAACAAACTCAGCGCAATGATTGAAGGATAGAAAAAGAGTCTCAAGGTATGATCCAAATCTTCGCCACCCAATGCTGGATTGCCACCATTGCCAGGATGTAGGCTATCTGTCATCCTTGGTATAACAAATACCAATGGAATCAAGGCTATAAAGGCAAAAATCGTATATGAAGCTGCAAGTTTGGCACGACGATCATGATCAGCTGATGAGCCTCGGAGCACCAGATAAGCCAAATAAATCAGCATGGCAATAGCTGTCATATTGAGTTTGACATCTGTAGTCCAGAATGTATTCCAAGTAAATTTTGCCCATACTGATCCGGTCAGCAAGCCAAGTACGCCATACAAAATGGCTATCCTATTGAATGATGCAGATTGAATATCGTGATCATAATCTCCTGTGCGCAAGTACATGATCGCATGATATAAGCCCGCTATCAGCAAAATAAACATTGCAAACCAAAGTGCTACATGAAAAAAAGTATTTCTGATGGTTTCGTTCAGTATATTTCTATAAGGAAATTTCAAGCCTGATGCTACACTCAAGTTGGTTAAGTCCGCTTGTGTCCACGACGAACTGGAATGTGTTGGATTATCCTCGATCGTGAGAAATAAGGCATTGGGTTGGACGAATGCACCGTCTAACTCATTGTCGACTATGAGTGTCAATGGTCTTACTTTTGCTGAAGTAGGTAGGTCTTTGGGTAAATAAAATGTAATGACTGCTTCATTTTCATTTTTACCAAAAAAGTCTTTTGCAGCGATAGCGTGGATAGAGTCGAGTTTTAGCCATGCTCTATGATTTTGAGCAGTACTAAAATGCGTATTGTACCCTATGACGTTCATGAATAAGGTGTCTCCGTTTTTAGCATTGGCTGGTTGGCTGCTAGTCACACCCGGACGCAATGGGACACACAAGCCACCAATTAAGACAAATATAAAAATTATTACACCTGCCACTTTCCACCAAAGTCCTTTTACTCCCATGTATTCAACATATCATATATTATAAAAATCAACTTCTCCACAAGGCGGGAAACAATAACAACATTGCGCCCAACAAAATGCAATCTACGCCTGCCAGCAACCAAACGTCTTCTACTACCGAAGTATCTACCAGCAACCTGACACTGACTTGTGATATTTTTAGCAAAAGTAACACTATTGGTAAGACTAAAGGTAATGCTAGGATAGACATCAGTGTGCCATTGCCACCATCAGCAGAAGATATCACAGACACAAAGGTAAATACCACCGATATACCAAAAATACCAAGTGCTGATCCCGAAAAAAAGAGACTGAAATCCTTCACTGGAAATCCTGAAAAAACGGATAATATACCCAAGATAATAAGAAACAAACTGCACAAGAATACAAAATTATAAACAAGCTTTGCTACAATAAGATCAATAGGATCAAATAAAGTATAATAATACAGATACGTCTCTTTTTTTTCTTGAAGGAAACTTTTTACTACAGCATTGAGCCCAGCAAAAAGCATAATAATCCATATCAATATCGTCCATTCTCGTGGATTGATATTATTAAAAGACTTGTAAATGAGGAAGACTACGGTAGCAGCAAATAAGAAGATACCAAAGAATGCAAATTTTTGCCTGAACTCAACAGAAAACTCTTTGATGAAAATATCCTTGATGTTGATGATATTCATACTTCTTACTTCAGGGCAAAGGTACGGACTTTTATCAGAGATTTTAGTATTTCGTAAGGTTAGATTTGGAAAGGTAGGTCTAGGGTTTGATTGTGAAGGTTGGAAATTAGTTAGAAGCTATCACTTCAGACTATCCATTGCGAAAATAATCTCTCCTGTAGGTAAGATTTCCATAGCAAAGGCCTTAGACATCGATGCATCGTATTCTTCGCCATCCATTGTTTGTCCTGCTATGATATTGATGATCAGGTCGGGCTCGATGGATGCAACAGATTTTTTGATAATGGCATCGTTGACGATGGTACCTGCGATCGACTTTTTATTGATAAGTTCGCCTTTATTATCTAAGGTCACCAACATAAAATCATACCTTAGCAAGCCACCTTTCCAATAAACGACAGCATGAAATTTCTCTTCTTTGGGCAGTCTGAAGCAAGGAATAAACTCCGTAAAATCATCGATTTCTCTTTCCCATGTTGTCATCACTTCATCGATAAACGACTGCGGGAACGGATCACTTTCTGCTTCATAATCTGACAGATGATCTTCTGATACGAGTACGGGCAAACTTGTCTCTGGGAAATAAAACAAGATCCTTTCTAACTTATTCATACATCTTAGTCTTTTATGACCTTTAGACTCAAATCCAGACAACCTGCTGAATGTGTCAATGCGCCCACAGAAACAAAATCTACACCAGTCTCAGCAATCTTACGCACGGTGTGCAAGGTGACGCCACCAGAAGCTTCTGTTTCGTATTGTCCATTGACATGTGCTACAGCTTCACGCAATATAGGTAATTCAAAATTGTCAAACATAATCCTAGTAATTCCACCTTTATCCAAGACTTCGTGTAGTTCTACCAAATTTCTTACTTCTACAGTAATGTCCAGATCAAGATTGTTTGCCTTGAGATATTCGTGTACTTTAGTGATCGCCTCTGTATGTGATCCGCAGGCATCTACATGATTGTCTTTGATCATAATCCAGTCATAGAGCCCTGTTCTATAATTGTCACAGCCGCCAACTTTGACAGCCCATTTTTCAAGAAATCTAATCAAAGGTGTAGTTTTCCTAGTATCCAATATTTTTACAGGCAAGCCTTCTACTTCAAATGCAAATCTTGAGCTAAGTGTAGCTATTCCGCTTAGGCGCTGCATCGTATTCAGGATAAGCCTTTCAGCCTTCAAAAGTGCTTGAGAATTGCATTCTACATAAAAAGCCACGTCTCCATATCGCACATCTTCGCCATCTCTTATCTTAATATCCAATGTCGAAGTAGGATCTACATACTTGAAAATCGCCTCAGCTACCGCAACACCTGCAATGACTCCTTCCGCCTTGACTAAGAGCCTTGCCTTGCTTCGGTCATCAGCAGGAATACAAGCTAATGAAGTATGATCACCTTCATGAATGTCTTCATAAAGACCGTCTATGATAAATTGATTTAACAGTTTTGGATCTAATAGATTCATAATGGTCTGATTTTGAACTGAAAAGAAAAGGATATTGAAGCCCGAAGGTCAATATCCTTTATGTATTTTAATGACAAAATTATTTGCCGGTTAGTACTCTTGCCATGGTTATGCCTATGTCAGCGGGAGAGTTTACAACGTGGATACCACATGCAGCCATGATTTTCATCTTAGCTTCGGCAGTATCATCGTGCCCACCTACGATGGCACCTGCATGGCCCATTGTACGCCCTTTTGGTGCTGTTTGCCCAGCGATAAATCCTACTACAGGTTTTTTATTTCCTGTTTCTTTGATATATTGAGCGGCTTGAGCTTCATAATTTCCGCCTATCTCGCCTATCATGACGATACCGTCTGTTTCTGGATCTTCCATCAGAAGTCTGACTGCATCTTTTGTTGGCGTACCAATTATTGGATCGCCGCCTATGCCTATTGCAGTAGAAATACCCATACCTGCTTTTACGATTTGGTCTGCTGCCTCATAGGTCAATGTTCCCGACTTAGATACAACACCGATTCTTCCCTTCTTGAATACAAAGCCTGGCATGATACCCACTTTTGCTTCATCTGGTGTGATGACGCCAGGGCAATTTGGACCTATAAGTCTGCAATCAAATTTTTCAATATATGCTTTCGCAATCACCATATCCTGTACAGGAATGCCTTCAGTTATGCAAATGATAACCTTAATCCCTGCTTCTGCTGCTTCCATAATTGCATCAGCTGCAAATCCAGGTGGTACAAAAATAATGGTCGTGTCGGCACCTGCGTTATCTACCGCTTCTTTGACAGAATTAAAAACAGGTTTACCTAAATGTTCTGTTCCGCCTTTGCCTGGTGTGACACCACCGATAACATTTGTGCCATAATCTATCATCTGCTCAGCATGGAAAGTTCCTTCTTTGCCAGTAAATCCCTGCACTATGATTTTGGAATGTTTATTTACTAATACACTCATGGTATATTCTATTTTTTATTTTTTTGTTCTATTAAAATGATTTCTTCATTTGGCAAATGCATCAAATGCTTCTCTCGGGCAAACTTTTCGTGATTGTGATTAAGATCCAGTTTGTCCTTGAGCGCCTGACTTATTTCTGCATCCAGCTCGTCTTTCTCGGCTTCCATCATGCTTATCGTGCCTTTGAGCTTTTGATAAGCAAAAATATTGTGCTTATCGAAAAATGTAAGCCAAACTATAAACATAGCCGTAACTATGGTGTATTTGTTGATCCAAGATGGTGAAATACCAGCTAATGAAGCCAGTTCTTCTAAAACTTTCTTATCCTTTGACATAATATTTATTTTAATGAAAAATAATATGAAATTTGAGACCTAAATCAAAGTATATATTAAGAAATCAATGATCGCCCTGGATAGTAAGCTGAATCTCCCAATTCTTCTTCTATCCTGAGCAATTGATTGTATTTGGCAATTCTATCACTACGTGATGCAGAACCAGTTTTTATTTGTCCTGTATTGAGTGCTACTGCTAGATCGGCAATCGTGGTATCTTCTGTCTCTCCAGATCTATGGCTCATCACAGATGTAAAACCATTTCTCGTAGCAAGATTTACTGCATCGATTGTCTCTGTCAATGATCCAATTTGATTTACCTTGACCAAAATGGAGTTTGCCGCGTACTCATCAATACCACGCTGGAGTCTTCTAGTATTGGTCACGAAAAGATCATCACCTACAAGCTGTACACGGTCGCCGAGCGCCTTGGTGAGTTTGCTCCAGTATGCCCAGTCATCCTCATGGAGTCCATCTTCGATAGAAAAGATAGGATATTTATTTACCCATCCAGCCCAATATTCTACCATTTCTTCACTAGTCAATTTTTTACCTCCAGACTTATGAAAATGATACACTTTCTCCTCTTCATTGTAAAATTCGGATGCTGCTGCGTCCATTGCAATCATTACATCCACACCTGGTCTGTAACCAGCAGATTCGATAGATTTCAATACTATTTCTATCGCTTCTTCATTTGATTTTATATTTGGCGCAAAGCCGCCTTCATCACCTACATTGGTAGAATATCCTTTGGATTTCAATACAGATTTCAGATGGTGAAAAACTTCTACTCCCATTCTCAATCCTTCAGAAAAAAGATCTGCACCTATTGGCATGATCATAAATTCCTGAAAATCAATGCTATTGTCCGCGTGTGATCCACCATTTAGAATGTTCATCATCGGTACAGGCATGATATGTGCATTGACGCCGCCAATATATCTGTACAGTGATTGCCCTGACTCTTCAGCTGCTGCTTTGGCTACAGCCATTGACACACCAAGAATCGCGTTTGCACCAAGGTTGGATTTATTTTCTGTGCCATCCAACTCGTTCATAATGTCATCGATATATCTTTGTTCAAAAACATCTTCACCAATCAAAGCTTCTCTGATCTTATCGTCCACGTTATTGCAAGCGTTCAGTACACCTTTCCCCAAATACCTGCTCTTGTCATTATCGCGAAGTTCAACAGCTTCATACTTACCAGTTGATGCTCCTGAAGGCACAGCAGCTCTACCCATAATGCCGTTTTCTGTCAATACTTCTACTTCCACAGTTGGATTGCCTCTTGAATCTAGGATCTCTCTTGCTCTAACATCAACAATTACACTCATATTAATTATTTTTTGATTGTTTTAACAGGTTTATAAATTCATCAAACAGATATCTTGAATCATGTGGTCCAGGATTTGACTCTGGATGATATTGCACCGAAAAAGCAGGTTGATTTTTCATCTTGATGCCTTCGACAGTTTGGTCATTCAGATTGCGGTGTGTGATTTCGATGGTGTCTGCGTATTGGATCACATCGGCTTCTTTCACCGAAAAACCGTGATTTTGACTGGTAATCTCACAACGACCAGTGGCTATATTGATGACCGGATGATTAGCTCCGCGATGTCCGTGGTGCATCTTATAGGTCGATATATCATTTGCCAATGCCAATAATTGATGTCCGAGACAAATACCAAAAACTGGCTTTTTTGTTTCGAGCAATACTTTTACTGTTTTGATGGCGTAATCCATAGTAGCCGGATCACCGGGGCCATTAGATAAAAAATAACCATCAGCATTAAATGTTAGAATGTCATCTATGTTAGCTTTCGCTGGAAATACTCTGACGAAACAACCTCTTTCTGTAAGACTGCGGATAATATTCCTTTTTATACCAAAATCCATCACGCCAACACGAATCGATGCATTTTCATCACCTAAATCATATGATTCTTTGGTACTTACGATGCTAGCCAACTCCAATCCTTCCATAGATGGAACTTTAGCAAGCATTTTCTCTAGGACTTCTTTATCAAAAATCTCCGTAGAAATGATACAATTCATGGCGCCTTTACTGCGAATATTGCGCACAATCGCACGGGTATCAATATTGTAAATACAGACAATATTGTTTTTCTCGAAATACTGCTGTAGGTTAGAATCGGCCAATGTTCTACTAAATTCATTGGTAAAATTTCGGCAAATCAAACCCGAAATCTGCACCTTTTCAGATTCATCATCAGAAATTTTTGTTCCGTAGTTACCTATGTGCACATTGGTAGTAACCAAAACTTGACCATAATACGAAGGATCGGTAAAAATCTCCTGATAACCTGTCATGCCTGTATTGAAACAAACCTCACCAGTGGTAGTCCCGATAATCCCCGCTGCACTTCCTTCATAAAAACTGCCGTCTTCAAACAAAACAACAGCTTTACTTTTATTTGAAAATTCCAATTGATTCATATTTACAGCGAATATGCCGCAAATATAGCAGATAAATATCATTTTATTATATATTCTCTCTACAGAAACTTCTTTTTTGACTAAGGAAATACCAATAAATTGTATAAAATCATAATATTTACGAGCTTCATTTATTTATGATAATCAAATCCAGTAATTTTGTAACTATAAAACAATAACATTATGCACGATCAGGATAAAAAATTCAAGGAAAGTTGGGAAAAGGTACAAAGTAAAGGCCGGATTCAATATGGACTGACTCACGGATCTGTTTTTGGTTTTGTTGTCTTTATTTTGATCAATTTAATCAGCCTGAAAGATAAAAGCCTTGCTGAAGTATATTTTTCTGAGAAAGCCTTGCAACAAATGGCTATTATGATATTGGCTGGAATCATTGGGTATGCAACATTAAAATGGTGGATGAACCAAAATATTTATAAAAAAATCGTTTATAAGGAGAATAATCCTTCCGAAATGCATTGAAAAGTTGCATGGGATAAGTTTTTAGCGTTGTTTTTCATATTATATGGATAACAAATTCCACTTTTAAAATAAAACAAAATGGGCAGCAAAGTTAGTTTTGCTGCCCATTATTTATTTGACAATCAATAATTTAAAAAATTATTTTTGTACTATAACTTTTTTGGTGATAACACCTTCATTGGTGTGAATTAAAGCAGAATATGTACCAGTTGTTACATTGGTCAAATCTATTTTAAGTCTAGAATCTTGAACACCATCAAATGATTTGCTCAATACTGTCTTACCATCCATAGATACTAGATCCACTTTAACATTATTGGAAACATTTTCAAGTGTGATGTCTATATACAACTCTCTTGCTGCAGGGTTAGGGAAAACCTTAACTTCTGCTGTACTGTTTACATTGTATGTTGAATTTGCTTCTTCAACATCCATTTCAAGATACAACATAGACCATGTACCGAAACCTTCGTTACCCAATCTTTGGTAAGTTCTGCTTCTGATGTCATCATAAGTGTTGTCCACACCTACTCTTTGCCAGTATGTACCACAAAGTCTGTTCATTTTTAGTGAATCTAATGCAAAATTCACTGGTGCAACATACACAGATCTATCGAACACATCACTACCATTTCCACTGTACTGAAGAAATTGATATCTGTCAAAACTAGGGTCAAGTGGAGCTGTATTTACAGTTAGGAAATAATTTGTATTATCTTTTAATGATTTAAGTTTTTCCTCTGATGGTCCTCCGTCAGCATTAGGTACAAACAATTGTACAGGTATATTTCTGAAATCATCAATAGCTGTAACATCTAGTAAAACAGCACCAGTAGCAACCAATGTTCTTGTACTTGGGCTAAGGCTTGTAACATCTGTTATTTCAAATAAGTCAACAAAAACGTATCCTGAACCGTCGATAGTAGAAGGATCATTTTTCAATCCAAATCTAACCTCACTTACAGTATATTTTGCACCATTCTGTACATAATAAACATTACCAGCTGAATGGTAATTAGTAATATCACTTACTACCCAGCTATCAGCTACATCTTCCAAATATGCTGAACCTTGTTCTGCTTCTGACTCAACATTGCCAAATGTTTTGTCAGTCACATAAAACTGGAACGGATAATTGTTATTGCCATTGTTTTCAGCTGGTTCGTTGCTACCTTTTATATAATATTCACCTGTGTATTTTCCTGGAACTGCTGGTGGTGTATATGTCTCAGCAAATGGACTATTTTCTACTTTAGTAGCGCCATCCACTGTACCATAATTATTAGTCAATGTTTTTAATAAATTACCAGACGCATCTTTAATATCAACACTTAACACAACATCTTGTGATGCTGTATTACCTATATTTGATATGTCTGACATAAATGGCATAGGAGAAACTTGTGATGCAGGTACTTTTAAAGTAGGTGCTACAGCAACCCAATCTTTATTAACAACAACGTCAACAATCTCCTTTTCATATAAAATAACATCATCTACTACAAAAGCATAAAAATCTCCTTCAACAATAAACTTAATTCTACAATTTTCTTTACCTGCAAATTCAGGTACTGGAATAACTGCAGTTTCACCTACCGCACTAACATTTACTGAATTTGCTGTAGGAACCAAAACCGCATCACCCCAAGATGTACCATCAAATAATTGATAAGAAGCACTACCATTAAGTCTATTATGGAACATTCTAAATTGTAAATTGATCTTAGACTTACCTCTACAGTCAATAGCAGGAGATACTAAGCTAGAAGAATACTCATTATATGGCTGTGCTGGAGAAGGATTATCTTCATATTGTAAAGCTTCTAAGTCCATACAAGCTGCACCATTACACTGAGTGGTAGATTTAATGTTATTGTCAGTAAATCCTCTTGCTGATCTTGGGAAGCCTGTTTCAGTCCAAAACCAAGTAGTACGTGTATTAAGATCTGGTGTTGCATTTTCTATGGTCCAACCATTAAGGCCACCTGCAAAATCTCCTTGTCCTGACACGTTACCCCAGAATACCTCTGGACCATAAGTTGTTGTACAAGTAACTGGTTTATTGATTAACTCTG
>CALFYH010000002.1 GCA_937952155.1 uncultured Saprospiraceae bacterium | reverse complement strand
CTATAACAATAAGTTGACCACGTCCCAGACCATTGGTATTGTAATCTATTCTGTTTATACCAGTACGAAATCCCAGAATGTCTTTTGTATTCTTGTTTTGCTCAAAGGTCAATATTGCATCCTTTACCATTTCAGGCATGTTTTGCAATCTTTTTTTGCTCAATCTGCTTTGTATGTCATCAAGTTGTGATTGTATAAATGATAATTGATCTATAGCATCAATACATGGGTCTGTTGATGATTTTGCCCATTGCAATGAAGCCAAAGTAAGCTGTCTTTTAATGGATTCGTTGAGTAAATCATAACAATGTGATTCTGTATTTGCCGTTGATGCTACTTTGTTGGATAAGTCAAATAAAATATCCATCGTTACAATCTGAGATTCTTTATTTTTATCAATATCTCTTTTTGTAGAAATCAAATCAATTGGAATGTTTGCAGTATAGAGCCGTACAAAACAATTGAAAAGTGTTTGATGTGGCTTACTGCTAAAATCTTCCTGTCTCAATCTTGAAAGGACTGTATCAATACACCTTTTATCCACTAATACAGCTCCCAAAATAGCTTGCTCAAGTTCTGTGGTGTCGGAAATATTGTTATATTGAAGTATGTCGGTCATAGCGAACACATTTTTATTATCATTTTTATTATCATTATCATTTACATTATCATCTACATTAGGCTTTTTTGGGTTATTGCAAAAAACCCAAATAACCCACCGCTTTTTTATTCTTTGTTAATCAATCAGTTATATTATACTAAAGTGCGTTTTTGTGGGCATTTCCTTGTGGTCTACCTCCCTTGAGTCCGTTTTGCCTATTTTTCTCTCTAAGCTTATCATATTTTTCTTTGGCCCTATCAATATCTTGTTTGATGAATTTAAATGCCATTTTTGCGGAATGACTTAATTCAGGTTTGACACCATAAAATACGTATTGCATGATAGCATTAATGACTTCGGTTTTTGTTTCTTGGCTTTCATCGGCAAGGTTTTCCCACCATGACTTGTAAAATATAAAACTCTCATTCATTGATAAATTGATTATACCAATTATAAAAACTCTCAAAGTCTCTGACTATGATATAAACTCCTCCTGCACTTTCAACGGCTTTTTGATAGGCCTTTTGGTCATCGCTTTGGTAACGGTCGCCAGTTGCAGCACACTTGACTTCTATCTTTACAGACCTGCCTTTGATCGTGGCACTTATATCGGCTGTACCTTTGGTCGAGGATCCAGGTATCATCTTGGTTACGCCTTTAGTAGTGATTTGCCTACCCATCGAGTTAATACGCTCAGCTTGGTAGCCGTCGAACTGAATACAATGAATGATACATTTCGTTAATTCATTGGTCGTTTGGTCGCTGTACTTTGTTGCTGTCAAGTAAGGCGTATTAGGGTATTTCTGCCTTTTAATTTCAAGGCTCTTAGCTTCCAGTATGTGGATCGCATTTGATTTTGCCTTTATCATTTGGTAGCAATTAAGAATTGTACATTCTTGTTTCCTGTTGTCGGGCAACGGTCTAAGTGGCTTACCCGTATGTGTCCACTTTTTACAAGCCTACGCTTCACTTGACAAATATATTTGTGTGGCAACCCTGTGAGTTTGCTAATTGTTGCGGCTGTGAGTGGCTCATGTTCTATGGCTTGCAACACTTTTTTATCATAAACTTCTTGAAATATCTTAGGTAGATAAGGCAGCCCAAAACTAAAGCATATTTTCGAGTGCTCAATGACATCAATTGCAGTCCGTGATTCAATGTATTTTCTTAATGCATCTACTTTTGAAAAGAAATTCGTATCTTTGCTGAAAGCCTTTGCGGTGGTTTTGCTCTCTATTGACATCGCTTAGGCTTTTTTTCGTTTGGATTCAATTTGTATCAAGGCTTCCATTACCTCATTTTTCTTGTATCTCAACCGACCGCCTATTTTATACGACTTTAAAATTCCTGCCTTTGTCCATGACCATCTCGTGACGCCTGTAATCTTCAAATATTGTTCGGTTTCTTTAGGTGTCCAATTTTCTTTGGAATTTAGTTCACTTTGTCTTGACTCTTTAAGTAATGCACTTACACCAGATAACACATTGTTCGTAATTTCTGATATAATGTCTTCCTTTGTTGCTTGTGTTAAAATTACATTGTCCATTAAAATAAATTTTTAATTAATTAATGGCTCAAAAGTATAAGCAAATTTTTCGATATTTTATAACAAATTGTTAGAAAACTAAATGGACTTTAATTAAAACATAGCCGTCAACATATTTTTAAGTATGTCTTTTAATCATTTTAATAGCGTTTTTTATGTTATTTTATAATTTTATAACATTTTGTTATATTTAATTAAATGATTGTTTTACAATTATTTACGATAGATAATTACATTATTTTCGCATAAAATTATGCTGTTATTACTTTTAAATATCGTTCAGCATTCATATTATTTCTTTCTTGCCTTTGTAGTTCCCGATTGGGGTCATGTACGATATATTTCTGGAATGTTTCCAGTTTCTTGTGTCCTGTGATTTTCATAATGTCAATGGGATTCATTCCGTCATAGTACATATTAGTAGCAAACGAGCGGCGGGCTGTATGGCTTGTAATCATTTCAAACTTTGATTTTGTGGTTATCTCTTTCCTATTTCCTTTTATCTCAATGATCTCAACTTTAGAAATGATTCCTGCCATTTGTCCAATTTCTTTGATATACCGCCCTAATTCCTGAGATGTCATTTCAGGGATTGTATAATCCCATTTTATCAAAATCTGGGATAGTTCTTGTCTAAGTGGAATATTTACCGTGTCCTTTGTTTTTATAGGTATAATCTGGATAAACTGTTTGTTCAGGTGTTCGGGCTTTATACGGCTATAATCTGAATGTCTAAGACCTGTATAACATCCTGCCAAAAATATGTCTCTGGCTCGGTCTAAATGTGGCTTATTAGTCAATTCAAGTTTGAATATCGATTGTAATTCGATTGTATCCAGTGCAATGTTTATTGGTTTGCTGTTTGGCTTTATTATCTTATCTAATTGTTTTTCAATATACAAAACATCACCTTCAGATAACACCGTTTCAATTCCTGCCTTCTTTGATTTATAGATGTTTTCAAACTCCAAATCAATAAAGTCATGCATAATGCACTTTAGCATTTTGATCATCTTGCCTTTAGTGTTCGGACTATATTCTTTTTCATGATTAAAAAATTCATGTAGTTCTGATTCAAATTCCATTGATATATCAGTGACCACATATTTTACTTCAAAATAGGCTTCCAGTTCATCCCACATTTTTTTGAAACTTATGTAGGCCTTTATAGTTTCCTCATCATAGTTGGTTTTTTGTTTTGTCTTTTTCTTACCTGAATACATGCCTGTAATATACTCATGTATCAAATCTTTGATAAGTGGGGCCTGTGGTGTCTCTGTGGCTGCCTGTGGCGTTTCTGTGGGCTTTGTTTTCTTTGGTTTAAACTCATTGTCCAAATATTCTTTGAGTTCTTTAAAGTCAATGGCTGCCTTTTGTAGCTCCTTTAAAGCAAAAAACGTGTCCGTCTTGGAAGTTATATTTTCCAATCTTTGATTTATATTCCTAAGTTCGGTTTTGATCTGTGGAAAATCTATTTGGTGTGATTCTATTAAATCTTTGTTGTGGGTTGGCCTTTGGGTTTCTTTGTCCCAAAGTTTAGGTATTACGATCTGACCAGTACCATAAACAAATCTCTGTCCTGAATAATCAAATCTAAATCGTATAGATGACTTTTCAGCATTTGTATCTTTCAAATCGAATTTGTAATTAATAGCCATGATTATATTGTTTGTACTTGACACAAATATACAACATGTTTTTCTCAGGTGACGTCTCAGGTGACGTTTTTTATTAATCTTGCTTATCTTTTCTTAATTAACCTTTTTGATGATTATAGCGTAACACATTGAAAAACAGCTATAAAACAAAAAATCCCTAATCAATTAAGATTAAGGATTCTTTAAGTGGGTGGGCCCACCAGGACTTGAACCTGGGACCACCTGATTATGAGTCAGGTGCTCTAACCAACTGAGCTATAGGCCCTATTTTAACTCTGGGACAATCACGCTACGAGCGTGATGCTCTAACTACCTGAGCTATATGCCCTATTTAATTTTTATTCTATCTCATCTTGCTTTCAAGATATCATTCTGACTTACACTCTGGGACAATCACGCTTCGAGCGTGATGCTCTAACTAAATGAGCTATAGGCCCTGCTTTAAAAGCGAGTGCAAAAATAAGAAGTTTTATTATTTCTCCAAGTATTTTGAAAAGTCTATTTTCAAAAAACTTATTTACCGATGATTTCATGCCCTATTTTACAAGCAACACATCTCTTTTCATTGCAATAATTGTTTTTCAGATGTATGAGTGACTGGGTATCAAATGCCGTTTTGGTACTTATACCCATAGACTTCCATGCCTTTGTAATAACATTAGTTTCACCACCTATTTCTTCCAAGATTTGGATTGCTTTATTTATATATTGCTGTTCATCATGGATCAATCCATAAGTATAAAGAACTGGCGAAACGGCATTGATCAATAATAATTCGATAAATTCTGTAGATGTGGTTTTTACTACATAATGAGCATCTTGGCCAAATCTGTAATGTGTATCCCAGTAAGATGACGTTTGAGATACAAGCATTTGTTTTATCTCTGTGATGTCTTCCGTTTCCTTTATCTGGCTGAAAAGAAATGATACTCGGTACATTAACCCAGCAAATTGAGCTAATCTGACTGTAGGAAAGTTCATAGGTCTTAGCTTGCTAAATTTCCATGTCACTGCATCAATTGATTTCAGTCCATACTTCTTTTGTTGGAAATTGTATTCTGTCTTTAATTTCAGAAAATATTCGTCCGTGTAATTTGCGTCAAGCATACCAGCCTGACCAAATATCAAGGCATCCAGTGCTTCTCTTTTATCTTTATTTTTCAAAATTACATGTAGCGGCAAGCTGGACGCTAATCTTCCGAAAGGATCGAGATTGACTTTTGCACCAAAGTATCGAGCCAACATGATGTACAATGTTTCTTCCCAATCCATTCCCTTACTTTGCAAAATTTCGTTTACCAATTGGGACTTTTGTTGTAGTCTTTCAATACTTAAAGCGTATTTCCAAAGATCAATTTTGTTTTTGTCAACATAACCTATCAGACTTTTACAGGGTATTTCGCTTCCAGATTGAACTAAATTAAGGTATGTCTCGAGATATGATTTAGGAATGCTGCCTTTTAGTTCCACCGTCGGTATAGTACCTTGAGCATTAAGTTGTTTAGATTGCAAATCATCTTCATATACTACATGCAAAATGACATTTTCATAAGCTTTGTCGTGCTGATGACCGTGTTTCAACCAATCAGAAGCAAATACATGCATCTCTATGTTTCCCGCCCATACGGTATCATTTACCTTTATCTTTCCATTAAAAAAATCTGGTCCCGAATCTAAATTATGGACACCAAAATCCAATATTTCGATGGACAAACCTTCGGTAGAGATAAGGTCTTTGGGTATCTTTTTTGTTTTCCAAAGGTAGTGTATGAAATCTTCTTTAATCGGTGAAGGCGACATGGTTCATTTTCTTATCAGTGTTTTGAAGACATAATCATATTCATTTTTCTCATCTTTGGTGTGCTTTTCTTCTGTTATTAATTTCCAGTCGTTTATATCAATTTCTGGAAAAAATACATCTCCATCTGTAACCAAATCTACCTCTGTGATGTATAATTTCTCCCACAAGTCTTGTGACTGTTCGTATATTTGTCCGCCGCCGATGATGAATACTTCCGTCTCACCGAGATCATGGGCCATTGACAAAGCCTCGGGTATTGACCTAGCTACCAAGCAATTGCTAGAAATAAAAAATGGATCTCTTGTGATGATGATGTTTGTTCTTTTCGGCAATGGACGACCTATCGAAGTATAGCAATTTCGACCCATTATAACTGTGTGATTTAGGGTCATTTTTTTAAAATATTGTAAGTCTGCCGGTAGATACCACGGTATATCATTATTTTTTCCAATGACATTTTGGCTAGCAGTAGCAACGATACAAGAAATAGTCATCGGTTTGTGATAATTTTAATTTTGAATTAATCAATTTTATAACAACACTAGGTGATTAAAAGTTGAATTAATCTTTCTACTCTAAACAAATTTTGGACTAACACTTGCCCCAACAAAAAATCAACCTTTTATTTTTAAATTACTGTTATTCCCCACATTTTAATTTATACTCATGCCCAAAATGCAAAAAAAATGTATTTTTACCATTAAAATATATTTGATCGTATGAGTTTTCACATCAAAGAACAGGATAAGAAGTATGATGTCTGTATCGTAGGTTCGGGAGCAGGTGGTGGCATGGCTGCCAAAATTCTTTCAGAAGCTGGACTTTCAGTTGCAGTATTGGAGGCCGGAGGAGATTTTGATCCTGCAAAAGAAGAATATCGTACCCAACTGAGATGGCCTTATGAATCACCACGCAGAGGTGCCAACACACAACGGGCTTTTGGTGATTTTGATGCTGCTTGGGGCGGCTGGGAGATAGATGGTGAGCCATACACAAGGGCAGAAGGCACACAGTTTGACTGGTTTCGTTCAAGAATGCTTGGTGGACGTACCAATCATTGGGGCAGGATTTCGCTGCGTTTCGGACCTTTGGATTTCAAACGTAAGGATGTGGATGGACTAGGAGAAAACTGGCCCATCAGCTATGATGATGTGAAGCCCTACTATGACAAAGTAGATCAGCTGATTGGTATTTTTGGTACCAAAGAAGGTATTTATAACGAGCCAGATGGATTTTTTCTGCCACCTCCAAAACCGAGATTACACGAATTATTTGTAAAAAAAGGAGCAGCTCAAGCAAAAGTTCCCGTAATTCCTTCGAGATTGTCAATATTGACTAGAAAGATAAATACAGAACGTGGTGTATGTTTTTTCTGTGCACAGTGCAACAGAGCTTGTCAGGTTTATGCGGATTTTTCTTCATCTACATGCCTCGTCAAGCCAGCTATGCAAAAAGGCAAAGTAGAGCTTTATACCCATGCCATGGTGCGTGAAGTGATCACAAACGATCAAGGATTAGCCACGGGTGTAGTATATATTGATAAGAAGGATTTGAATGAATATAGAATCGGGGCAAAAGTTGTAGTATTGGCCGCATCAGCGTGTGAAACAGCCAGAATTATGCTGAATTCCAAATCAAAACAACATCCTGACGGACTTTCTAACAGTTCTGGTGTCGTAGGTAGATATTTGCATGATAGTACAGGAACAGATAGAATGGGTATCTTGCCAGAGCTGATAGATCGTCCACGTTATAATGAAGATGGCGTAGGCGGACTGCATGTGTATTCACCTTGGTGGCTGGATAATAAAAAACTTGATTTTCCACGTGGTTATCACTTGGAGTATTGGGGCGGAATGGGTATGCCATCTTATGGATTTGGTTTTGGAATGGATACTATGCGCAAATATATTACCGATGAATTGGGTAAACCCACAGCAAATGGTGGATATGGAGCTGGCCTCAAAAACGATGTTAGACGCATTTATGGTTCTACAGTCGGTATGTCGGGAAGAGGAGAAAGTATTCCTCAATATGACAATTATTGCGCTATTGATCCCGATACTGTCGATAAATATGGTATTCCAGTTTTAAAATTTCATTACAAGTGGACGGATCATGAAGTGAAACAGAGCAAACATATGCACGATACTTTCGAAGAAATACTCACGGGAATGGGTGCCATCATCTTGGGTACAAAACCTGGACCTGAAACGCAATACGGTTTGGCAGCGCCGGGTAGAATCATTCACGAAGTAGGTACAACCAGAATGGGTGATGACCCCAAAACATCTGTGCTAAATAAGTATGCGCAAGCCCACGAATGCAAAAATGTGTTTGTGGTAGATGGTGGATCTTTTGTATCACAAGCCGACAAAAATCCTACTTGGACCATATTAGCCTTATCTTGGCGAACATCCGAATATATCATTAATCAACTTAAATCACAAAATATCTAATCAATGGATAGGAGAGAAAATATAAAAGTGCTTTTGACGGGTACCGTGGCTACTGGGTTTTTGTTGAGCAGTGGTTGCAAGCCTGATGCAGATACAACTACCACCGATATAGAATTGAAAGGTTATGGTAGAGTGCCACAAGAAATTTTACACGATAAAAAAATTTCCAACGAAACATTTTTTAGTGATAAAGAAAAAAAGATGGTGACAATTTTGGTTGATATCATCATACCCAAGGATGAAAAGTCTGGAAGTGCCACAGAAGCAGGCGTACCTGATTTTATTGAATTCATGATGAAAGATTACCCAAAATTTCAAACACCAATGCGAGGCGGATTGATGTGGCTAGAAAACTTCTCGTTGGCTTCTTATGACAAATCATTTGTGGACATCACACACGAACAAAGAATAGCACTGATAGATCAAATTGCATATCCTGATACAGCCTCAGTAGAAATGAAAAATGGAGTAAAATTCTTCAACCTAATAAGAAATCTGACTTGTACTGGTTTTTTCACTTCAGAAATGGGTATAAATGACTTGGGATATGTTGGTAACAGGCCCAATCAGTGGAATGGCGTGCCAGATGATGTTTTGAAAAAATTTGGTCTTGAATACGATCAAAGAACATTAGAAACCTGTCTTAAGATAGAAGATCAGCATAAAATAGCCAAATGGGATGCTGAAGGAAATTTGATCGGTTGACATGGAAAAGTTCATATTTAGAAGTGAAGGTCTAGATGATTTGGAGCAACTCAGTTATGACATATTCATGACCTGTACAAAATCGCAGATATTCACCTTTGAAGGTCAGTTGGGCGCTGGAAAAACGACACTCATCAAGTCAATGTGCCAATATCTAGGTTATACCGACGAGGTAACAAGCCCTACATTTTCTTTGGTAAACGAATATCAAACGCCATCATCCATGATTTATCACATGGACTTGTATCGCCTGAATAGCGAAAATGAATTATTGGATATCGGATTTGAAGAATATTTGGATGGCGATGCTTTTTGTTTCATTGAATGGCCGCAAATAGCAGAAAACTTGATTGTCCAAAGTCATTACAAAATCAAAATCCTACTCAATGAAGACTTGTCACGCAAAATAGAAATCGATTTCGTATCGTAAACTAAAATAATTTTATAGTTTTGTACACTTATTTCAATCATAATCATGGGCAAGATTAATAAACCCATTATATTTTCAGACTTTTTTACCGAAGGGCAATATGAAACCGAAGTCGAAACATTGGCTGTCGGAGAAAAATCAAGAAGCCTTACTATCGGTGTGCCGAAGGAAACTATTCTAAGTGAACATCGAGTTGCTTTGGTTCCTCATTCTATCCGCACATTAGTGGGATATGGACACAAAATTATTATAGAAGCAGGTGCTGGTCTTAAATCTAATTTTTCTGATCACCACTTTTCGGAAGCAGGTGCACAGATTACACATAGCCGCGAAGAAGTATTCAAATCTCAGGTTTTGGTCAAAATAGCACCACCTACATCAGAAGAGATAGACTTGATGCATCCTGATCAGATTTTGATTTCACCATTACAACTACCAGTACTGAAGGATGATTACCTCGAAAAGCTAAGAGCCAAAAGAGTTACAGCGCTCGCCATGGAATATCTAAGGTCAGAAGATGGTGATTACCCAATTGTGCGCATCATGAGCGAAATCGCCGGTAGTTGTGCAGTTTTGACAGCCGCAGAATACTTGGATAATACCCGCGAAGGTGGCAGAGGCCTACTTCTAGGTGGAATCTCTGGTGTACCTCCAGCAAAAATTGTAATCTTAGGTGCTGGTGTTGTCGCCCAATCTGCCATCAAAGTGGCATTTGGTCTCGGCGCATCTGTCCGAGTTTTCGACAATGACATCACAAAAATCATGCGTCTCCAGAATGCTGTAGGCCGTCCTTTACACACTTCATCGATCAATCCAGTCTATCTTGCTTACCAACTCACAAGTGCTGACGTCGTTATTGGCGCTATACATTCCAAAAGCGGTCGTACACCCATCATCGTGACTGAAGAAATGGTAAGCAAAATGAAGGAAGGCTCAGTCATCATCGATGTAAGCATAGATCAAGGTGGATGTATCGAAACTTCAAGGATGACAACACTAGAAAATCCGAGTTTTATAAAGCATGGCGTCATCCATTATTGTGTACCCAATATCGCATCAAAAGTAAGTCGAACTTCTTCATTGGCGGTAAGCAATATTATCACACCATTATTGCTTAAAATGGGAAGTGGCCTGAATTTTGATAATATTCTATACGATAATAGTGGCATCAGACATGGATGCTATACTTATAAAGGTTGTATAACCAACGAATATCTAAGTCGTAGATTTGGCATCAAATACACGAGTTTAGAACTTCTCATGACAAGCAAATTATAATAAATATAAAATGGATCAGAATCTTTTTCATCTTGGCAATCAGCAATTAGACACTGGCACTTTATTGGTTAAGATCAATAAATATAAACAAATTTTACAGAATACTGAGGATAATCGCAAGGTATGGAAAGGTGAAATAAGACCCATGCTTGTTAAGGCTTTAAAAGGTATAGTCAAAGATGCCGAACTACCAAAAGCCGAAGTCATCGTCCGTGATAATATAGAAAACCTAGAAGCTATCATCCTTGATTTGGGTAGATCGGGAAGTGGTATATCCGAAAATGTAGAAGATTCAGGTGTAAAACGCACAATGATAAAATCCAATGGTTCTCTTATTTACCAGCAACTTTTTAATGGTAAGATCATGGTCATGGTTGTAAGCCCATATATAGAAGGATATGGTCAGCCAAAGCCACCTATGACTTTAGAAATACTTAGACCTGACGAGCTAAAACACCCATTTATCATCAGACACATGGAGGCATTTATCAAGGATATTACTGATTGGGAAGATTTTGATGATGACCAACCACAAAAAGCTGGAACTATCGGGTTCAATCCAATCGGCTTTAATGCAGAACCTGAACAAAATCCAGGGTAAAAAGATCTATTTTTCCAATAAAGGATAATATCGCTCTTTGATGACATTGATATGATGGATTACATGACCTACCATGGTAAATCCAAGGGCAAGGACTGATATTTCAATATTTGAGGCTGTTCCTACTCGTTGCAATTCAACTTCTTTAAGCCCGATAAACAAGCCAAGAGTGGACTGTCTTACAGCAGCAAACTCCAATAACAAATCATCTACTGTTCGATGGGAAGTATCTACATGCTGGGCATATTTGTTTTCATCAAATCCAGGCAATGGCGTATCGTCTGCTCTAGCAAATCGCAGTGCTCGGTATGACAATATCCTTTCGGCATCGACAAGGTGCTGAAGGATTTCTTTTGCTGTCCATTTGTCTGGTGCGTATATCTGATCTTCTAGCTCTTTAAGTTTGTCCTTTTCTACTTGTAAATAAGACTGTCCGTACTGATGTAATGCATCGATTATTTTCATATCTGGCACATGACTTATATATCTGTCAAAGTATGCCGGCATTTTTTCTATCTGATTTTTGTACATGATGTTTATTTATATTTTTGTATCAAAACATGGATGTGATGAGAAGTATGGTAAGCATTCCACATGAGAATTTCTCTTAGTGTCATTTTTCCCATCAGTGGATGTGGCAAAATCACTTTATCAAGAGTAGAATCCGAACATTTCAAAGTGATATTATTGATCCTTGTATTTAGATCGGACAATTCATTCATCCATTTTTGTGCTTCTGATTGGGGAGAATCAGGCATCGACCTCGAAAAAGGTCCAACTATTCCAGGTCCGACCAGTTCTAGTTTTTCCTTATACCTATTGATGACTTCATTATACGTTCTAGATGGCCGATTGCTTGTGCCAAATTTCCACTTTAGTAAAAAGTTAGGTAATTTTAATGCTTTGAGCAGTGGCTTTGTAGATTGTACCAAGTGAATTACATGTTGTCCAGCTGTCCATTTGCCTTCTGGCTGCAATTCCCAATATGCCGCACCTTTTGCATTGAAGTAGTTAAAAAGGGCTCCTTCATTTTCTTTTAAAAGCTGTGTTATTTCCTTGGATGTCATCATGTGTATGATTATATCTATATTCAACTGATTAAAGGTTGTTTTTGTTTAATACTATTGAAGCCTTTCAGGCTTCGAAGACACAGGTTTTTTTGGATAATCATATTAAATCCCTATGGGATTCGATGATACGATGTAATAAATAACACAACACAATTGAATATTATAGCATTATTCAAATTGATTCCTTTGCGATACTACGTCATGTTAATCTAATCCCGAAGGGATTTAATATCCATAGATATGAAATGCAGATTTACCCAACCACGACGTGGTTGAATATTATAGCAAGTATTTTTCATCAAATTCAATCCCGTGTTCACCAAGCAATTTAACATATTCCTCCCTGAAAGATTTTTTTCTATGGTGTTCCTCCTGGTTTTTGACATATTCAATTAACCTGTCTTTTACCTTAATACTATACGTAAACGCACCATATCCTTCCTGCCAATTTATAAAATCTTCAAACAAGTTATTTTCTTTGATATAAATGGAACTTGCCAATTTTATATCTTTCACCAAGGATGACAATGAAACTGTAGGATGTAGATGTGTCACTATGTGTATATGATCTTCTACGCCATTTATTATATACAAATGACAATTTTTGTTTTTTATTAAGCCAGTTATGTATTTGAAGAGTTCATCTCTTCCATCCTTTAATTGAGTTATTGATATTTAACCCTTTCAGGGTTGTTATGGTCCTTTCAGGGTTATTCCTTATTTGCAAGTTGTCCGCAAGCGGCATCTATGTCTTTGCCACGGCTGCGACGGATTGTGACCATGATGTCGTTGAGTCTGAGGTGACGTGCAAAATTATCTATCTTTACTTCATCTGCTTTGACATATTCAGAGCCGTCTATAGGATTATACTCGATAATATTGACTTTTACAGGAAATAGCTTACATAGTTTTACTAGGTTTTTTGCATCATCAATGCTATCGTTAAAATTTTGGAAGGCAATATATTCATAGCTGATTTTATTGCCCGTTTTATTATAAAAATAGGATAGAGATTCCATCAATACTTCTAGATTGTTTTGCTCATTGATGGGCATGATTTCATTGCGTTTGACATCATCGGCAGCATGAAGAGACAAGGCAAGATTAAATTTCACGTTTTCGTCAGCCAATTTTTTTATCATTTTAGCGATTCCGGCGGTACTAACAGTGATTCGCTTTGGCGACATATCTAATCCAAAAGGCTCGGTCAGGAGAGCGACACTTTCCATCGTACTGCTGTAAGCCAATAATGGTTCGCCCATGCCCATATATACCACATTGGTCAATGGTTGTCCGTAGGTTTCCATACATTGTTTATTGACCAAGACGTATTGATCATAAATTTCACCAGCGTCGAGATTTCTTACCCTTTTCATCTGTCCTGTAGCACAGAATTTACAAGTGAGACTACATCCTACTTGGGTAGAAACACAAACTGTAAATCTACCATCATCCGGTACAGGTATTAAGACTGATTCGATTTTGTGACCGTCATGTAGTGTAAAACGAGTCTTGATCGTGCCATCATTACTTTTTTGAACTTTATCTTTTGTGATTGGTCTAATCTCATATTTTTCAGCTAAAAGCTGCCTCATATTTTTCGAAAGATTGGTCATATCTTCAAAAGAATGTGCTGACTTCTTCCACAACCATTCATAGATCTGTTTTGATCTGAAAGAAGGCTCGCCCATCGAAGTGATAATCGCTCGGATTTCGTCCTGATTTAATTTCCTAATGTCCAATTTTATGCCATCATCCATACCGCAAAGGTACGTTATAATTTTTACAGCATTATTTTCTGTCTTAGAAATATCAAAAGTTGGCTCTGTATGTGGCGATGATTGTATCTTTGTATTTATTAAACATCACTTAAAATTTGTTTTTATTATGATCTCTTGGTCTGATTTTGAAAAAGTAGAGATGCATGTCGGGACTATCCTCACAGCAGATGATTTTCCTAAAGCTAAAAATCCAGCGTATAAATTGATTATTGATTTTGGACCATTGGGAATAAAAAAGAGTTCTGCGCAGATCACAAAATTGCATAACAAAGAAGATCTAGCTGGCAAACAAATTATTGCAGTTACCAATTTCCCAGCAAAACAAATCGCCGATTTTATGTCAGAATGTTTGGTTTTGGGTGTGGTAGGACCAGATAAAGAAGTGACACTTTTGTCGCCGAGTTTAGATGTAGAGAATGGGCTGAGGATAGGTTAAATTCGAGTTTGATTGAATAAATTGTATTATATTTGCAAATAATTTTTTAAAACTGATATCGAAATGCGCAATCTGATTTTATTACTGGCTTTTGGACTTTTGCAACTTGTGTCTTCTGCCCAAAAACCCATCACTATTGATGATATATTTGCAAAATATTCTTACCGTACAAAATCTGTTCCTGGCTTCAATTTTATGAATGATGGACGACATTATTCCGCATTAAAAGAAGGAGCCATTAAGAAATTTGATATCACCACAGGCGGATTGTCAGAAACGATCTTTGATGGCCAAAAATTTAAAGGTCAAGCTGGATTTTCGGGTGAAGTCGAAGGTTATACTTTCAGTGATGATGAATCAAAAATATTGATAGAATCTGAAGGAGAAGCCATATATCGCCACTCTTCCAATGTGAATTGTTATGTGTATGACGTAAAATCGACTACATTAACGGAAGTGTACACGCATGGAAAAATCGCAAATCCTGCTTTTTCACCAGATGCGACGATGGTTGGTTTTGTATTCAATAATAATTTGTATTTTAAGAATCTAAAAAATGGAAATATCACACAAGTGACTACAGATGGTGCAAAAAACGCTATCATCAATGGTATGTGTGACTGGGTATATGAAGAGGAATTTAGCTTTACTCGAGCATTTTATTGGTCACCTGACAGCAAAAAGATTGCATTTATTCGATTCGATGAACGCAATGTACCTGAGTTTACGATGCAATTGTACAATGATGACATGTATCCTATTCACCAAACATTCAAATATCCGAAAGTAGGCGAAAAAAACGCTGAGGTCACGGCTTGGGTATTCGAAATGGCTAGAGGTAAAGCTGTGAAAGCCGACATAGGTGATATGACAGAGATGTACATTCCGCGTATGAAATGGACGCAAGATGCAAGTAAGCTATGTGTATTTAAAATGAATCGTCATCAAAATAATCTAAAGTTGTACATCACAGATACCAAAAACAATAAATCATCCGTGATGTATGAAGAAACAAACAAATATTACATAGATATCACCGACGATCTTACATTCGTAAATGATGGAAAACATTTTGTTTGGTCTTCAGAGAAAGAAGGATACAACCAACTATACCTGATGACTATGGAAGGCAAACAAAAGGCAAAACTAACCACTGGAAAATATGATGTCACTGCATTTTATGGCGTGGATGAAAAAAATAAAAAGGTATATTTTCAGGCTTCTGAAAAATCGCCAATGCAAAAACACGTATTTTCAGTAGATTTGGAAGGTAAAAATCTGACAAACCTTACGCCTACTTTGATTGGCAGCAATAGTGCAGAATTCAGCAAGACGTTTGATTATTTCAGCAATGCCCATAGTACAATAAACACAGCGCCTACATTTACCGTACTAGATCGTCAAGGCAAAAAAATAAGAACCATCGAAGATAATGTCAATTACGGCAAGATACAAGAAGAATATGGCGCATTGCCAGTAGAGTTTTTTACATTCACAACTTCAGAAAATGTAAAGTTGAATGGATGGATGATCAAGCCAAAAGACTTTAACGCGACGAGAAAATATCCAGTTTTTATGACACAATATAGTGGCCCAGGAAGCCAATCTGTGACTGATAGTTGGAAAGGCTCTAGCTATTGGTGGTATCAAATGATTGCGCAAGCAGGATATGTTGTCGTATGTGTTGATGGTCGAGGTACTGGCGCTCGTGGCGAAGAGTTCAAGAAGATGACCTATCTACAACTAGGACATTATGAAACATTGGACCAAATAGAAGCAGCAAAATACCTCGGCACGCAACCTTATGTGGACAAAAACCGCATAGGTATTTTCGGCTGGAGCTATGGTGGATATATGTCATCACTCTGCATCCTCAAAGGCAATGATGTATTTAAAGCAGCTATAGCCGTTGCGCCCGTGACCAACTGGAAATGGTATGATAGCGTCTATACTGAAAGATATATGCGTACCACAGATGAAAATGCTAAGGGTTATGCTGACAATTCTCCGGTATATTTTGCAGACAGGCTAAAGGGCAATTATCTGCTGGTACATGGTATGGCTGATGATAATGTACACTTTCAAAATACAGTAGAAATGGCCAATGCACTCATCAAGGCCAATAAACAATTTGATACCTATTTTTATCCCAATAGAAATCATGGTATCTACGGAGACAATGCCACTATTCACTTGTACACAAAGATGACCAATTTTATTTTTGAGAAGTTGTAATAATTGTAGATCCTATTGACCAAAAAGCTGAATTTTTTTACAAAAAATATGGATTTGTAAAATTGCCCGATAGTGGCAAAATGTTTTTGCCCATGAAAACCATAAATCAATTATTCCAATAAATTATGACATTTCAAAAATCGAATTTAATCCACGCTACAGTTTCAATTTTCATCAGTTTATGGATGTATTATGATTCCATGAATAAGGATTTTGGCTTGTTGATACCATTCTTGTTTGGTGTCGTTTTGCTTTCGCTCAATAATGGTATCATGTTAGACAACATCCAACAAAGAAATGCTGCACTAGGCGTCACATTGTTGTCGTTAGTTTTTATTGTCTATATGATTTTTGATTTTGCTTGCCATGATGATGTGGAATTGATAGCTTGGTTTGGCGTGATGGCATGTACATCTTTTTTATCGATTGCGGTATATTTATGGGCGAAAATGAAGAAGACGTATTAAAAGGTTAAGCGCAGTTTTCATCTTAGAAAGCATTATTTTTTATAGCCAAATAAGCTATAACTGATGCCTACTGAAAATCCTGATCTATCATTCAT
The DNA here is from genome assembly GCA_937952155.1 of uncultured Saprospiraceae bacterium. Taxonomy (GTDB): domain Bacteria; phylum Bacteroidota; class Bacteroidia; order Chitinophagales; family Saprospiraceae; genus OLB9. The sequence goes on along the minus strand of CALFYH010000002.1, from coordinate 1,551 downwards.
TACTCTTGAATCATTACTATCAATATATTCGGATTTAAATAGATTGATATATCGACCGCTTATCCCTATTCGTCCCCAATTATGCGAAATTACCACCGATGCTGCATAGTAAATACTTGGGTTAAAATATTTAATTACAGAAGGCTCATAATAAAAATTTTCTTGTACATGCGAATTTAATTTGTGAATCATAACTAATCCAATACCTATTTTACTTTTTTTTATTGGTTCGTACAATATATCCACACTCAAATTCATCTCCTTATTAGTCAATTTTGCATCTTTAAATGACGGGTCAACAGTCCAAACTAATCCTGACTCCGTATTGTGCCTAAACACATAATTGATCCTACTTTGTGCGTATAATTTGGGCATTAGCCTTACTTCACCCATTAGACCTACGTAATAATCCATTTTTTCCTGTTCAACTCCGTTTGACACCACTCTGAAAAAATAAGGCCGATGGTAGATTCCCACTTCAGGAGCTATTACTATTTGCGACATCAAGGGATCTGTCAAAAGGAATAGGGTCAAAATCAAAACTATTTTATTCATATCACTCAATCATTTTTCATTAATAATAACGCCATCGAAACTGGAATGCTGCCTTTCATGATATGTAAAATTTCAGCAGTAAGTGGATAGGATTGTTTAATTTTGCGGAATGGTGTTCATCCACATGGAAATCATCTAAACACAAAACCATGACCTTAAAGTATCTTATTGTACTAGCATATAGCATTCTTACAAGTTGTAAGCCACAAAATCCTGTCATTGTACCTACAACAAAAGTGGCAATATCTCCAGTAATTGATACTTTAAAAGTAGAGAATCTACCTGAATATAATATCGACTACATCATGGGCAAATTTGATCCTGCTTTACATCAGGATTTCACCCTGATTCCGGCAAAATACCGTGACGGAGAGATGAGATATATTCGCAAAGATGTATTGGAAGCTTATGTCAAAATGTACGATGCTGCCGCTAAACATGGGTTAAAATTGGTCATCAGATCTGCTACACGCAATTTTGCAAACCAAAAACGCATTTGGGAAAATAAATGGACAGGCAAAACAATCTTGGAAGATGGCACCAATGCATCCAAAGATATTCATGACGATATTTCTAGGGCAAAAACGATCTTGAAATACAGCTCTATGCCTGGTACTTCACGGCATCATTGGGGCACAGACATGGACTTCAATAGTTTTGATATTGCTTGGTTTGAAAAAGGTGAAGGGCAGAAATTATATAATTGGTTAAAAGCCAATGCGTACAAATTTGGTTTTTGTCAACCGTATTCCAAAATGGGAAGTGATAGAAGTAGTGGATATTTTGAAGAAAAATGGCACTGGACTTATATGCCAGTATCTGTTTTGATCACTGAGCAAGCCAAGACCAAATTGACCAATGAAATGATTCAAGGTTTTCTAGGTTCAGAAACAGCCAAGGAAATAGATGTAGTAAAAAATTATATTTTGGGTATAAGTCCATCTTGTATGAAAGCCAAATAAAACTATGATCAATAACACTTCTCTCAAAGTAGAT
>CALFYH010000001.1 GCA_937952155.1 uncultured Saprospiraceae bacterium | reverse complement strand
TCCGATCTCGGTATTTCGACCAAACACCTATAGGCACTTCAACTACAAGGACTATAAATGATATTGAGGCAATAAATAATGTATTTGCCCAAGGCGTCATCACCATGGCAGCAGATTTTCTTACTTTATTGGCAGTAGTGGGTATAATGTTTTATTCCAGTTGGAGGTTGACACTGATTGTGTTTATCACGATGCCTTTTATGATTATCACAAGCTATATTTTCAAAGAAAAAGTGAAAGTTTCTTATCAAAAAGTACGGACACAAATAGCGGCGATGAATGCCTTCCTGCAAGAAAGAATCACAGGTATGAAGATCGTACAACTTTTCAATGCGGAAAGCCAACAAAACGAAAAATTCAAACAGATAAACAGAGCTTATACCAGCGCCAATCTAGATTCAGTTTTTTATTATGCCGTATTTTTTCCAGTTGTAGAGTTGGTTTCAGCCGTTTCACTGGCATTGATGATCTGGCTTGGAGCTCGCGGCTATCTACAAGACAAGGTAAGTTTTGGAGATCTGGTAGCATTCCCATTATACTTAAATTTACTATTCAGGCCGATTCGATTTCTAGCAGATAAATTCAATACCTTACAAATGGGCCTTGTGGCGTCCGAAAGGGTATTTAAAATCCTCGACAGTCAAGAAATCATCACTAATAAAGGTAGTATAAAACCAGATAAACTGGAAGGTATTGTAGAGTTTCAACATGTAGGTTTTGCATATGATGATGAAAACTTCGTACTGGAAGACATCAGTTTTAAAATCGAAAAAGGTCATACAATAGCATTGGTAGGCAGTACTGGCTCCGGCAAATCTACGATAATTAACATACTCAATAGGTTTTACGATATTCAGAAAGGCCAAATTCTTATAGATAACAAAGATATAAAGGACTACGAATTATCTGCATTGCGAGACAGGATAGCCATTGTGCTTCAGGATGTATTTTTGTTTGAAGGCACCGTTTTAGATAATATTACACTTAGAGATCATAATATTTCCGAACAAAAAGTAATAGAAGCAGCCAAAACTATCGGTGCTCATGAATTTATTGAAAAATTACCAGGTGGATACTATTGTACAGTCTCAGAGCGAGGTAGTAACTTATCTGTAGGACAAAGACAACTTATTTCTTTTGTACGCGCGCTAGTTTTCGATCCAGATATCCTGATTCTTGATGAAGCCACATCGTCCATAGATACTGAAAGTGAAGCTGTGATTCAGTATGCCATAGAAAAACTGATAGATCGTCGCACTTCTATTATCATCGCTCACCGGTTGTCCACAATACAACATGCAGATCTTATCTTGGTGCTTTCAGACGGAAAAATAGTGGAAAGAGGCAGCCACCATACGCTACTTAACAATGAAAACGGACACTACAAAGAGTTATATGATATTCAATTTTCAGACCTGATTCCAACACAAAACACAATATGAGCCTAAGCAATAACGCAATCAATTCCGCTTGTTACAACAAGTTAATGGATAAATTTCAATATGTTTTTGAGCCAGAGCTTATCAATGAATTGTGTAAGTCTGGCATGGTAAAAACCTATAAAGAAGGTAGCACTTTGATGGATATTGGGCAAGTATTGACTCATATGCCATTAGTAATTTCAGGCTCTGTCAAAGTCATGAAAGAAGACAAAGAAGGCAATGAATTACTTTTATATTACTTAGAATACGGTGATACTTGTGCTGTGACTATGAATTGTTGTACAAAACCATCTAAGAGCGCCATTAAAGCCATCACTGAATCAAATGCTGAAATTCTCTTTATTCCCATAGAAAAAATGGAAGAATGGATGGTAAAATATAAAACCTGGCGTGGATTTGTATTGGATAGTTATAATATCCGGATGAATGAAATGCTGGATGCTATAGACAATCTAGCATTCAACAATATGGAAGAACGTCTGTATAAATACCTGCGAGACAAGGTGATGATAACCAAAGAATCCAAAATCCACATCACACATTTTCAGATAGCTGGTGAGCTAAATTCATCCAGAGTAGTCATCTCTAGGCTCATGAAAAAACTTGAAAATGAAGGACTTGTCATCCAACATCGCAATTATGTAGAAGTCAAAGAATTTATGTAGTATTAATTTTACCTACTACAGATATTTGCTTTAAATTACAAAAACAATCTACTTTCTTTTATTTTTATTGCTATTGTTGTTATTTGGCCTGTTTTTATTCTGTTGATTTTTTTGATTATTGTTGACGGGGCCTTTGTTTTTATTTTTTTGCTGTTTGAATGTATTTACATTAGAATTTGGAAGATTGTTTTTAGTGACAACTTGGATTGTATGGTCATCATCGACAGAAAGTCTGTTGGCAGATAAAACAGAAAGATCAGAAATTATAATATCATCACTCACAAAATGCTCTTTATTCCATGTTCTATACGAAAGCTTCATGTAAGAGAGTATTGTTTCTACATATCCTTGCTTTACTGGACCATCTTCCATTTTGAGCGCTTTCTCTATCATGACTCGAATATTGTACCCATAATGCCTCCAGTTAAACTCATGCTGAGGATAGGGCACAGTTTTGGGTTTGAATCGGATATCATCTTCCGTTGGGTTTTCTCCGAATGGATGATCAACATCCAGATTATAATCCGCCATCTTGAAGACGTGTCTCCATAGCTTTTGTTTGTATTCTAGTACATTTTTTGTCTGAGGATTGAGTTGGTTTATCAATTCGACAATTTCTTCAATCACAGCTTGACGTTCTTCTTTAGTATCAAGTGTTTTTGCGTATTGAATTAATTTCTGAACTGATCTTCCATACTCTGAAAACAAAAGTTTATCCCTGGTTGAGTTATACTCCAGGCTTAATAACTTTTTGGTCATGATATTAATAATTAATGATTATTCAACGGTTACAGATTTTGCCAAGTTTCTTGGTTGGTCCACATCACATCCACGCATTACAGCAATATGGTATGCCAATAATTGTAACGGAATGACCGACAATAAAGGTGTCAAAGGTTCCTCTGTTTCTGGTATTTCTATACAGTAATCAGACATTTCTTTGATCCTTACATCACCTTCTGTCACTATGGAAATAACGATGGCTTTACGGGCTTTTACTTCTTGAATATTTGAAGCTACTTTGTCATAAGCAGATTTGTTAGTCGCAATGATGATGACGGGCATATTTTCGTCAATCAATGCAATTGGTCCATGCTTCATTTCGGCAGCAGGATATCCTTCAGCATGAATATAAGAAATCTCCTTCAACTTTAACGCACCTTCGAGCGCAACAGGGAAATTGTATCCTCTACCGAGATAAAGCGCATTATTAACGTCCTTTACTTCACTGGCGATGTATTTGATTTTTTCATCTTGCTGGAGTACTTTTTCTACTTTTGCAGGAATACTTTCCATTGCATAAGCCAATTGTCTAAAATAATCCTCAGAGATTGTACCTCTACGGTGTCCCAAATTCAAAGCCATTAGTGTTAGTACCGTCAGTTGACTAGTGAATGCTTTTGTTGAAGCCACTCCAATTTCTGGACCAGCGTGAGTGTAGGCTCCTGCATGAGTTTCTCTTGAAATAGAAGAACCTACAACATTACAAACTCCAAAAACAAATGCACCTTTTTCTTTAGCTAATTTGGTAGGGTATAGGCTTCCACCATAATTCCCTGCTGCTTTAGCTTCACCAACACCACCATCACATGCTCTTACATAATGTTCTTCCACCAATAGACCAACAGGTTTATTATAATAGGGTCCAGAAGGAAGTGTCATGATCATTAATTTGAAGGTGTCTGAAGATCGGACACCTACAAATTCGTCGGTTGCCATCATTACGGGTCTGATATACAGGGCGCTTTCTTCATCAGTTGGGATCCAAGCCTTGTCTAAATAAATTAATTGGCTCAATGCCTCTACAAATAAGTCTTCTGGAAAAGTTGGCATACACATTCTCTCAGCTGATACATTCAATCGATGAGCATGATCTTCAGGTCTGAACAATAATGGGGTGCCGTCGTCACTTATGCTCGCTTTCATACCTTCAAAAATAGCTTGGCCATAATGCCAGGCCATTGTAGCAGGATGAAAAGGGATTCTTTCAATGGGACAGATTTCAAAATTTTTCCATTGTGTTCCATCATAATCAGCAACGAACATGTGGTCAGAAAAAACTTTGCCAAATGGGATGTTATGAAAATCAACCTCTGCGATTCTAGATTTTGAGGTTTTGGTAATTTTTATTTCGTGGTGCATACGGTTGGATTTGTACAAAATTACGTATTTTCTAAAAATTCTTTAATTTTACTCAAATTATTATTTTAATAAATATCAAAAAGCCTTGAGAAATTATAAAAGTACCCATATTCAGTATCAAATTCCAAAAGATTATTTGAGCAAAGTTAATATTGTAAGCACGATGCCAACATTAGTCATTATTGCTGAACAAAGTCCAGAACAAACCCTTTTCCTGCATAAAATATTAGCATCAGTTCAATTGATGGATAACCAGAATACAAGTATTGAAGTTTTAAAAAAGGATCAGATAATTACATTTAATCAGCTTAAGTTAAAAACCACTCAGGAGATTATTTCATTTGGTATTGAACCCAATCAGTTCATGTTGAATGGTTTTGAATTGAAGCATCATATATATGAATTTGAAGGATTGAAGTGGTTGTTTTGTTATGAAATCCAAACTTATCAGACTGATGAAACTCAAAAAAGGCATTTGTGGAATGCATTAAAAACACTTAAGCCACACAAGTAATGGATTTAATATTTGCATCCTCTAACCAGCATAAATTAAAAGAAATCATTCCGTTATTGCCAGAACACATCCATCTAAAGTCATTATTGGATATTGGAATTCATGAAGAGATTCCTGAAACGGGAAACACCATTGAAGAGAATGCCATCTTGAAAGCACACTATGTATATTCCAGAACAAAACTTCATTGTTTTTCTGAGGATACCGGATTAGAAGTTTTAGCATTAAAAGGAGCTCCGGGAGTTCATACTGCCAGATATGCAGGTGAAGAGCGAGATCCGAATAATAATATGAAACTTTTACTGCAACAATTAGAAGGACAGTTAGATCGTAGGGCAAGATTTAAAACTGTGATTGCGCTTTTTTACAATGGAAAATTAGAACTATTTGAAGGCATAATCAATGGTACCATAGCCTATGAGAAAAAAGGTTTAGGAGGATTTGGATATGATCCGATATTTATACCTGAAGGATTTGAAGATACTTTTGGAATTTTAGATG